>JAYTEB010000001.1:0-6099 GCA_043735605.1 Candidatus Lloydbacteria bacterium
GTCGCGCCATAGAACTCCTCCTTCAGGCACCCGAAGAGGATGTGCTCTGTACATATCACTATCAGCGGCAACTCACTCACGCAATGAAAACATTCTTACCCCCCGCACCGCTTATTCGTGCATGGCGTGCGCAAAAGAAACGTGCAGGAATCACCGACGTTGGTTCGGAAAACTTTCCGTCCACACTGTTGCGTCCCCTGCTCGTGCTTTACTCTGCAGACTGGTGCCCCCCATGCAGAGTCATGCGTCCAACATTTGCACGACTGGTCCCCTTCTTTGATAAAGCGGATGTACGCTATTGCGACGACGACGCGTACCGCAGTCAGCTTGGCGTAAAATTCATTCCGCAATTTGTAGCGTACTTCCCGAGTGGCGCTTCGGTGCACGCGCACGTTGGTGATACTACGCATGAAGTGTGGAGCACAATGAATAACCTTATTGTGCTCGGAAAAAATTTCGAAGGTCGCGGCACGCTTACCTGCACCGACGACACGTGCGCCATCACACCATTTGTGCCATGACGATAACCACCCAATTGCCTAGGGTGGTTTTATATTTCCTCGAGTTGTTTGCGTGCTGAGACAAAATCGTCGGGGAGTGGCGCGGTGAAGATTTTTTGCTCGCCGCTAGGAAGTTTCACTGCAAGCGAGAGCGCGTGTAGTGCGAGGCGTGCAAAGCCGAGGCCGGTCGGGGAGTCATAGCGCGAGTCGCACAATATTGGGAAGCCAAGTGTCCTCATGTGCACGCGAAGCTGATGGGTGCGGCCAGTCTTAGGTGCAAGCTCTATAAAAGAAAACTTTTCATCTGCACTCGTGGCCAGTACGCGATAGTCAGTATGAGCAGAACGCAATGTGCCTCGTGCGTCCTCACCTGTCGCCCACCTACGAAAGTCGCTACGGCTACGGCCGATGGGCGCATCAATGACACCCTCGCTCTTTGTCGGCACTCCATGCACAAACGCGTTATATGTTTTCTCGATCGAGTGGTCGAGAAACTGTCGCTGCAGAAAATAAAAAGTTTCGTCGTCTTTTGCAATGAGGAGCACCCCTGATGTCTCGCGGTCGAGGCGATGCAGTATGCCGTAGCGCTCGACATAGCGCCCAGAGTCGAGTGTGTGCATGCCGCCCACATCTTTGAGCTCCGGATATTTCCCCCTTACCCAATCAACAAGCGTCCCCTCCTCCGTGCGACCATCCGCGTGCACCACAAGCCCTGCGGGCTTAGCAATAACGAACACCTGCGCATCTTCATAAAGAATTGTTGGGTGTATTTGACTCATGATACTCAATAGGGTAACGTACTTTGGGATTGTTTGAAAGGGAGCAATATGAAAGAGAAAAAACCAATGGCTGCTCGCGCTAATGTTCGAACGCTCACAAAAGGACGAATGCGAGCAACGCTCGAGAGAGCATTTCCACTACACTTCAAAGCAGCCCGACTGCGCAACATCATCCGTCGCACATTCACAAAATCAAAGTCGACAGAATTTGCTCACGCACTGGATGCACTGCTCGCTGCAGTCGACCGTGCACATGACCTCGACGAACAGCTGCGTGCAATGAACCCCTCGCTCTTACGGGGGCAGGAAAACGGGACTATTGCGCGCGCGAGGAACGACGCGATCGCACATCTTTTCGACACGAGGGTTGCACTTCTTCTCCTCGTCTAAACATATCACCACGCATGAATAATTGCGTGGTTTTTATTTACCCACATAGTACCCCACCCTTGGCTATGCCTATTCATAGCTGCGGAGTATTTCTTGCATAAAAATGAAAACTTTTGGCACGCACGATGCGTTCTTTAAAAAAACACAAAAATTCTACTTTCCCATGCGGCGGTCGCGGGATGTGTAGGATTTGAGCATGTCCAGAAACTCTTCCTTTGAAAATTCAGGCCAGAGAGTTTTGGTGAAAATAAGCTCGCTGTAGACACTCTGCCATGGCAAGAAGTTGGAGAGGCGCCCCTCCCCTCCTGTGCGAATGATGAGGTCGGGGTCGTGCAGTGCACTCGTCCAAAGGAGTGCCGCAAATGCTTCTTCGGAGATGGTCTCCACAGCGTCTTTGGGAATACGGTGAATTGCGTCGATGATTTCTTTGCGCCCACCGTAGGAGAGTGCGACACCGAGCGTAAATTGGTCACCTGCACGGGTCATATCTTCCGCAGCACATATTGCATCCTGAATGTCTCCTGCGAGAGAAGAGCGCTCCCCAAGAAAAATGAGTCGCGTCGACTCTGCCTTTGCGTCCCGCGCCATGTGTCCGACGACCTCGCGAAACAAACTCATCAAGTATCCGACCTCCTCGGCTGAGCGCTGCCAATTTTCGGTCGAAAATGCATACACGATTACTTCGCGTACCTTCGCTTCTTTTGCCCATGACAAGACCTCGCGCAGCTTCATGTACCCCGCACGATGACCCGAAAGCGGAAGAAGCCCTTTTGATTTTGCGTAGCGCCGATTACCATCCATGATAATGCCTATCGTATGGGGCATATTCATATCTTTCACTTCGTTGTGCATACCATTTTGTATATCGATGGTAACTCACCCGCAGAAAGAAAAGTGCTTGACATTCTTTGTTTTATAATATATGATTAAAATACAGTTAATTACTCTTCCGCGATGCCTCTATGTACAAACTGTATGGAGACATCGCGGTGGAGCAGCAGCTTCTTAGCCTCTCTGGAACACGGAGAGAGACGCCTTAAAAACGTCGGACCCAAGGCAGAGGTCACATCGCGTCCAACAACTCGTCGCCGGCATACCGGCGACTTACTTTTTTTATCCCCGCTGGTAGAGTAAGCTATGAACATCCTTATATCGTCCCCGTGGTTTAATGGATAAAACAGAAGCCTTCTAAGCTTCGGATCGTGGTTCGATTCCACGCGGGGGCACAAACGTGTTGCAGAAGACCCAAAAATGCTCTATTGTGCAGGAATCGTAAAAAATATGCACGATTGGCTGTTTTAGTAGGCAACAAGAAGTATGTGCGATTAGCTGTTTTGGTAGATAACAAGAGGTATGCGCGATTAGCTCAGTTGGTAGAGCAATTCATTTACACTGAAAAGGTCGGAGGTTCGAGTCCTCCATCGCGCACAGTGAGTCTTCGAACGCGCACGATAGAAAGCACTTATCTGCTTTCGTGGAGGACGAGAAAGGCTTCTCCCATGTTTTTGAAGATTTCTTAATCTGAGAAAACGGGAAAGCCGTACTGAACGTGTAGCGTTCGAGTCCTCCATCGCGCACAAAACAAAAAGTCTCCTGCGGCCGTCTTTGAAGGATGCTACTGGGGCAATGCTTCTGGGGGGATTATTACTTCAGCAGCGCCCTCTGAAGTGACGGTGGGCAGCACGGTGCTGCTTACCTCGCTATCTACCGCGGGTGCAGTGGGGCGAGTAGTTTTTAACACTTCAAAGCGTTTTTGTTTTGCATTGTACAGGTCAATCACGGCGCGAATATCTTCCTTGCTCACCACTCCACCCACGGCACCTTCTACAACGGGGGTATCTTGGCGAGTCGCCCACTCGTAGGAGAAGAGGCTCAATGCCGCGGTAACGAGCGTCAGCAGCCCAGTTGTCGCGACGACAATTCGCCACATGAAATCAGGGCGCTCCAGCACAGAGAGTAGTGCGTGTAACTTGCGACGAGAAAAATGAAGGTGAAAATTTTCCATAGTTATTTTGTGTCACGAATACTCACAAGTTCGATTTTTATGACACCCACCCAGTCGCTCTGTGTGCCGGCCTTTACCTCAAAGCGATTCACATTAATGCGTGATGGTGACTCTTCAATGAGGCGGAGCACGTGAAAGAGCTCCCCCCATGTGCCCCTTATTGCAAAGTCACCGCGAAGTACTAGTGGGGGTACTTTTGTCAACTCAAGTTGTGTGGCTTCTACGAGGGCACCAGACGAGGAGGTTCCCATCTGTTCGATGCTTGAGATAAACTTAATCTGATCTTCGTCACTCGTACTGTAGAGAAAGGACTCGAGCTCTTCGCGGTCTTTTTGTGCAGCAGAAAGCGTGCGTTTTAACTTTACGAGCTGATCATTCTTTTGACTCTCTGAAAGTAGCTGCCCTCGCATCTCCATTTCCTGCACCTTGGCATCACTCATCATGTTGTACGCAAACCACAACCCAACGCCACCAAGAATGTTGAGGGCGAACAAGAGGACAAGTACGCTACGTAGAGATTTCATATTATTTCAGGCTCAATGTTATCGTAAAAGTAATGTCCGTTTTTTTCAGTATGTAGTCATTTGCGCGCACGCGAAACATAGGATTTGCACTCAGGGTATTTTTAAAGGTAAGAATATCTTCACGTGTTCTCGCAACACCAGAAATTTGTATATTCGTCACATCTTTTTCTTTTTGATAGGCAAGTTGGTCGACCGCGACGCCATTCGGCTTTGCTCCGAGTATGCTCGTGAAAAGTCCCGAGACGAGCACGTCGCTCGATGAAGCATTGGGGCGTAGTAGCGCAATCTCACTTTTTATCATAGCGAGCTCTCGTGCGCTGTTGTTACTGTTTAGTGGCGAGCCCCGTTTTTGTTTTTCGACATCGAGCGCGAGAGCGGTCGTCGTGGAGCGTAACACAAAAAAAGTTGGAAAAAAAAGTACGGCAGCAAGCGTCTGTAGCAAAAGGAATGCCGCGAGTACAACAATCACTAGGCGAATACGATATTCTTTCCATAGCGCGTTTTTTGCTCTTACTGAGAGGAGGTTGATCATATTTTATTCAAGAGAATAGTTACGGAGTGCGAGGCCAATGGCCGCAGTATACCCATGTGACTCATGCAGGGTAATGGGGGGTACATAGTCTTCAAATGAGCAGACATTCACCCACGGGTTCGCGAGTACGACCTTCACGTCGAGTCCCATGGAAAGGTACTCGGTGATTCCTTTTAGGTTTGCCGCGCCTCCGGTAACGTACACGCGTTCGATGTTGCCCCCCACCTTCTCTCCGTGATGTGTCTGCCAATATGAGTAGTGGCGCATCAAGCGAGTGCGCAAATCTGCCATCACCGGCAAAAGTGCGCTATGCACCGCGGCTGCCTCCCCACCTACCAAGCCATGCTTTACCTTCAGTGCCTCTGCCTCTACGTATGTCACCGAGAGCGCCTTCTCTATGGCCTGTGTCATATAATGGCCGCCAATGTCGAGCGACGCAGAGAACTGGACAACGCCGTTGGCCGTTACAAAAATATCGGTGATCATTTTCCCAATGTCGATAACAAGAAATGTGCCGTTGTCGCCTTGCGGTACTATGGCGCGTGCCATGGCCTGAGACTCGAACTCAAATGCTTTTGGGGTAATTCCTGTTTCAGAAAAAATATCAAGATACTCTTCCACAACCCCGTGTGGTAAAACCGACACTACTACGTCTATGGTGTCCTTCCTTCCTGACTTCCCCTCACCCACCACGACGTAGTCGAAAATGGCGTCAGCACCCGAGATGGGTACATGCTCTTCGAGTCGCAGCTCGATCGCCTCGCGAATCTCACCTGAGGCCACACGCGGGATGCGTATGTTCGCGAGGTATGCCTGCTCCTCGGGGAGTGCCACGTGCGCAAAAGAAAGGTCGTGTTCGTGCGCAAGTGTGGTGATCACATCCTGAAGCTTCTTTTTATCTCGTACATGACCTTCAGAAATAATTCCCAGCGGAAAGTTTTGTGTTCCGTAACGTAACACCTTGCGTACACCGAGGTTGTCTTTTTGGTCGAGCTCGACAAAGCGCAGTGCATCAGCAGAAATATCCAAGCCGACTGCCGGCATAGCCAAAAATTTCGGGGCGGTAAAGAATAGCATCACTCGTATTATACGTATTTGTAGAGACTATCGCAAAGCACTTCCCGGCTCCACGCTCTTGTCTGGATGGAGTAACACTGCCCCACCAGAAGCCAAGCCGACGGCGAGAATCATGCCGTGACTTTCGAGTCCGCGCATTGTGCGTGCGGGGAGGTTGGTCACAAAGGGACACTGTTTTCCCACCAGCGCTTCGGGCGCATAATATTCGCGGATACCTGAAAGAATTTGTCGAATATCGCGCTCGGGCTTTACTGCCACATCCACACCTTCGACGGTGGGGGCAGCAGGCTTC
>JAYTEB010000002.1:0-2512 GCA_043735605.1 Candidatus Lloydbacteria bacterium
CGCACTTCGTCGTTGGTGGGAGACTCCATGTCTATCCATGTAAGTTGATGGTACTTATAGCGTGATATCATGCACACAGTATACCGCCTCCGCGTTTGACCTTCAAGCATCCCTCTTCTATAATGGCATGTATGATGAACCTTCGTGGACTCTTTGTCCGCACTATCTTGCCCGCAATCCTCGGAACCACACTTTTTGTGGGGGGGTACTTTGTGGGTACGATACGGGCGAATGATGCGCCTCTCTATGATGGTCCGGCCATTGGCGTCTTTAATACCGAAAA
The DNA here is from genome assembly GCA_043735605.1 of Candidatus Lloydbacteria bacterium. Classification (GTDB taxonomy): domain Bacteria; phylum Patescibacteriota; class Minisyncoccia; order Phycocordibacterales; family UBA6899; genus MHLP01. The sequence goes on from JAYTEB010000002.1 coordinate 284, forward strand.
CCCTTCCCCACTCGCACCCTTTGGTACCGCGACTCCACCAGAAATAAAAACGTGTATCGACCAAAAGGGTGCGGAGGTACCCTGCCTCCTTGACCGCAGTGCTATTACACAGAAAAGTGAGGCACCTGCCGATTTTGCGCAGTTCTGGAAAGTATGGAATGTGATCAACGCAAAATATGTTCCCACCAAGCACGCTGCGGTGTCCAACCAGGAAAAAGTATGGGGTGCCATAGCTGGCCTTGCTGGGTCGCTCAAAGACCCCTACACCTACTTCCTCCCACCACAAGAAAAAATTCTTTTTGAGCAGGAGGTGTCAGGAGCATTTGGGGGCGTAGGTATGCAAATAGGAATGAAGGATGGGATGGTGACGGTCATTGCACCACTCAAGGGCTCTCCCGCAGAAAAGGCGGGGATACTGAAGGGTGACAAAATCTACCTTATCGACGGAGCGACGACGACAGAAATGACGCTTGATAAAGCCCTCTATCTGATCCGCGGGGAAATAGGTAAGTCTGTACACCTCACACTCTTTCGTGAGAAAGAAGAAAAGCCCATTGAGGTACACGTGGTGCGTGAAGAAATAAAAGTGCCAACCATCGACACTGAGCGCCGCGAGGACGTATTCATTATTCGCCTTTACGGCTTTCCTGCCACTGGTGCAGAGCTTTTTCGGGATGCCATCAAAGAATTTGTCGACTCGGGGGCGGACAAACTCGTGCTTGACCTGCGTGGAAACCCTGGTGGGTACCTTGAGGTTGCCGTCGACATGGCGAGCTGGTTCCTGCCTGAAGGGAAGCTCATCGTCCGCGAAGAAGAAAAAGGTGGTGGGGGGGAGGTGTACCGATCGCGCGGGTACAACATTTTTGGTGAAAAATTCCACATGGTCATCCTTCAGGATGGTGGCTCGGCGTCCGCAGCAGAAATATTAGCAGGGGCACTTTCACAGCAAGGGGTCGCGACCCTCGTCGGAACCAAATCATTTGGCAAGGGCTCGGTACAAGAGCTCATACCCATTACTGACGCTACATCACTAAAGGTCACCGTCGCACGCTGGATCACCCCCAACGGCATCAACCTCTCTGACGGGGGGATAGAGCCTGACGTGAAGGTGGAAATCACCAAAGAACAAGTAGAAAAAGGGGAGGATCCCCAGCTGGACCGCGCATTAGAGCTCGTGCGTTCTGGGAAATATCCAGAGGCAAAGAAGCTTCCTTAGTAAATATAAACCACTCGCATGAACAGTAGCCTCGAAAGTAGTACGGAACCAGTATCGGTGGCCCCATCCACTCCACCCGAACCTGTATCAGCATTTATTTCAAAAAAGGGTGTCTATATTTTTCACACAACGGTAGCTACCCTTTTCTTGTTGCTGCTCGTGTCACCCATTGTGACCACTATCCAAGACGACGGCACAGCACTAGCGACTCTCGCTGGCATGGAGCCCGTATTTACAGCCTCGTACAATATGGATGACATAATGTTTATATTAGTATTTGGTGCAATGGGGCTGGCCTACTTATGCCTATCGTGGTACTGGTTTTTGGGTTATTTTTTTCTTTCACACTCACTACAAAAATCAAAGGAGTTAGCGGGAGGCAAACTTGCTGCGCTTATTGTTTTTTTTGCTCTGTGTACCATGGGAGCCTTTATGGTTTTTGAGGCGGGAACGCCGCTGCTCTGGCTGGTCCCACGAAATGGTTACTTCGTTGTGGGACATCTCTCTGGCTACTATATATACATTCTTCTTGTCCTCTACCTTATCTCTTGTGCTGTTATTTTTTCTCCACATACCGGAAAGGATGTAAAGATGAAGGCATTAAAGATTTCTTCTGCAGCCGCCGTACTGTCGTCTTTCGTTTTTTCAGCGCTCTTCAATCCGCTTATAAACCAGAACTTAATAGACAATGAGAAGGCAATTGTATATGAAAAGGAAATGAAAAGAGAGGGTATTCTGGCACCCCAATTTATCGAAGACCTAAAGACCCACTTTGCATCCGACCCAGACTCCTCATGGCTCCGCTACCAAGGATGCATAAAGCACTCCGGGGTTTCCTGTGTAAGAGAGAGCGCGGCATTTCAACTTGGCTATTCTTTGGACTACCAGGGAAAGGCTGGGCCAGCAGATGTTGTAATCCGTTTCATAGTCAACACCTTTGCATCACTTCCTGTGGTGTTTGGTAATTAATCCCCATGTGGAGTCGTTCCGTATTATAGAATGGCAAATATTTC
>JAYTEB010000003.1:0-6049 GCA_043735605.1 Candidatus Lloydbacteria bacterium
GATGCGTCGAGAATCTTGTACTCATATGCGCGCACGCGGATGCGCAGCCGGGAGATTACCTCCTTTGCTTTTGCCCCTCCGGCTTTTTTTGTTTGTTCCGTTCCTGTAGTCATGACATGGGTTGGGTTGAGTAACAATGGGGAGCGTTATGCAACGATCTTTGTGACGACTCCTGCGCCGACAGTCCTGCCTCCCTCGCGGATGGCAAAGCGCATTTGTGCCTCGAGTGCGACTGGTGCAATAAGCTTCACCTTGAATGTCACGGTGTCTCCTGGCATAACCATCTCTACCTTCTCCGCGAGCGTCACCTCTCCGGTCACGTCTGTGGTACGAATATAGAACTGTGGTTTGTAGCCTGAGAAGAATGGCGTATGGCGTCCTCCTTCCTCTTTGGAAAGAATATAGACCTCAGCCTCAAAGTCGGTGTGTGGCAATACTGAGCCTGTCGCCGCGATGACCTGACCGCGTGTTACGTCCTCTTTCTTGATACCGCGGATGAGGATACCTGCATTGTCTCCTGCTTGTCCTTCCTGAAGAGACTTATTAAACATTTCGATTCCAGTGATGGTCGTCTTTGCTGTCTTTGTCAGACCGATGACTTCCACCTCCTGGCCCACCTTACACACTCCGCGCTCGATGCGGCCAGTGACGACCGTACCGCGCCCTTCAATAGAGAAGACGTCTTCAACGGGCATGAGGAATGGCTTGTCGAGCTCACGTACAGGTACAGGAATGTACTCGTCGAGGGCCTTCGCAAGTTCAAGCACCTTCTGAGCCCAAGGGTCCTCAAGTGACTTCGACTCAAGCGCTTTGAGTCCCGAGCCGCGAATAACGGGGCAGTTCTTTCCATCAAAGCCCTGCTTGGTGAGGAGCTCGCGCACCTCTTCTTCGACAAGCTCAACGAGGTCCTGATCATCAACCATGTCGACTTTGTTCAAAAAGACGATAATGCGAGGAACACCAACCTGCTTTGCGAGCAAAACGTGCTCACGAGTCTGGGGCATCACACCGTCTGTTGCGGCGACCACGATGATAGCGCCGTCCATCTGGGCAGCACCGGTGATCATGTTCTTAATATAGTCTGCGTGGCCAGGAGCATCGATGTGTGCGTAGTGGCGATTCGCAGTAGAGTACTCATTGTGAGAGAGGGCGATGGTGATACCGCGCTCGCGCTCCTCAGGAGCTGAGTCGATTTCATTCACTCCCTTCATCTTCACTTCCTGACCATCCATGTGAAGCACGTGTAATATCGCAGCGGTGAGTGTGGTCTTTCCGTGGTCAACGTGACCAATGGTACCGACGTTCACATGCGGTTTCGAACGATCAAAATCTGCCATAAGCTTTTTTGATTAATTAAATAATTATAAATTTGGATATTTTTGATGCAGTACGAGGCGCCGACGGCGTGAAATCTTGATGCTTGCCTTCCTGGCAGGCTTCAAATTTCGCGCCTATGGCAACGACGTAATGTGCAAAAATTTCAAAATTTAAAAAGTAAGAGGTAATGAGCGAAGAGCCCATTACTTTATATACACGCGCAGTGTTTGTTTTCCTCCCGAAAACGCACAATAAGCAACGTCCGTACAGGATAGCAGATATCTCCCTCGCGTCAACTACGCCCCACTAAGTTGTCCACAGACTATACACTGGGTTTTCCCCATGTGTAGGGGTACCCTATACATGCGATTATGCCCGTGCAGTTGCTTATCGAAGCACGCCAAGCGCACTGAGTACGTCGCCCCAACTCTTTGCATGCGCATAATCATGCTTTTCGGGAAAGAGCGTGCGCGTGTCAAAAAGTACGCGGTGTGGGATTTTCAGCATAATATCGAGTACATTTGGTTCGTCGTCGATAAAATGTGTTACACAAAGACGCGTGGCGATCGCGTACTTCTCCTCTTTGTTTGCGGCAAAAAAGGTATTCTCAGGTGTGAAGTATGTGCCCCACAGTCCCCTTTTTTCAAGGAGGTGCGACGCATGCATGGGATTTTTCTGAAGCGACACCAGAAAGTAGGGAATTCCTCGCTCCTTCAGGGTTGCGAGCGCATCAAACGCCCCCTGCATGAGCGGTGCAGCAAGTGCTTCATCGGTCGAGTCGTAGAGCTGTGACTTTATTTCGCGATACATCTCAGGGGTAAAGTGTTCCCCCATATGCTCCGCGTGGGTCGCGGCTGGCGTCAGATGAATGCCATACCGCAACGCAATCTGTATTTTATTTTGCGTATGGTCGATGATGACCCCATCAAGGTCAAATCCAACGACGATATTGCTGTTTGGGGTGTGCATACAAGCGTCATCTTTATAATACCAGATACAAAGAGAGGCTGCCCACCTAAGAGCCCACCTCAGTAGGAACTTTCCTGCTACGACACGCGATCTTCGGCAAAAACAAGCAAAACCCTTGTCGCCTTGTCCCGAAAAGGCTTCGCTGGTTTCACATGTTTTCACCACGAAGCTCTCGCGTCTCGCGACGAAGGCCCTACTGGGATAGGCTCTAAGCCAGAAACACGTCGCTGACCCTCCCCCAGTGTGACACGCGCACAAAAGTATTTTCGTCCTCAAACTGGTCGAAGGTGTCAAAGAGAAATCGCGAGGTGATATCCGGCATCACACGCAGCACCTTACGCTCGTCGTCGAAAAAATGTGTAACTCCCTCGCGTACACCAACGACGTTTTTTTCTGCAGGTTCGAGAACAAAAAATGCGTTGTGTTCATTAAATATTGGGCCCCAGAGTCCCCGTCTCTTCAAGAGCGCTATCGCATTTTCAGGGTTCCGCCTACGCGATATGAGCACGAACGGGACGCCACACTCCTTAAGTTTAGTGAGCACGTCCTCCGCCCCCTCCATCAGCGGTGCAGAAAGGGCAAAGTCGGAGCTCCCATACAGCTCGTCTTGAAAAGCGAGATATTCTTTCTGTGCAAATTTTTGTGGCAAGCGCTCTGAATGCGTCTCTTCGGGGAGAAGCCTGACCGCATAGCTCTCTGCGAGCATGAGCTTGTTGGGTGCGTGGTCGATAATGACGCCGTCCATGTCGAATCCCACAACAACTCTTTTATCTTGTATAGACTTCTGCATAATGAGGATTTACTTATACTAACAGAAGTCACCGTACATTCACAGGAAAAATCATGCACGATATGCAAAATGACCCTTCGCGCTTAGAGCTCATGGTAGACCAGCTCCACGGATATCTGCGTACCGACATACGTTATGGCGAGAGTTTCTTGCCCGCGCCGTTTATGATCGAGTTTACCGGCTCACCCGACGCAGGGAAAACAACCTGCATCAAGGAGTTGGACAAATTCCTTCACCGCAGCGACTTTCGGGTGTACATCCCCCAAGAAGGCGCGGAAGCTATTCGCCACATCCACAGGAAAACTCCCGAGTACAACATCCGCACAGGGCTGTATGCGCTCACCATGCTTATGGACTATGCGCACAGCCATACATATGACATCGTCATTTTCGACCGCGCGATATTCGATGCATATACGTGGATGATCTACTGGCAGGACAAAGGCCTCATCTCCCCCGAGGAGCGTGAGCTACATCAACGATTCTTTCTCTCGAATCCGTGGGCAGACCGCATCATCACGTCATACGTCGTGACGTGCGACCCCGAGGAGGCTGTGCGGCGTGGGCAGCGTATTGCAGCCTCAAAGACAAAGCTCGGTGAATCTTCCAATCCCGAGAGCGTCCGTAAATCGGTGGCGCGATACAACCAGATGTTCCAAGAACTCTCCCCTCGCTTTCCACAGCTACAGCTCGTGGACACCACAAAGATGGGCGAGGAAGAGATGATCGCACATATCACGACCACCACGATGGAAACATTGGTCGCGAAAGCACGGGCCCTCCGGAGCCGCGGATAAGCAGCAGAAATATCAAAACAAAACAGCGCATGAGTCGCTGTTTTTTTGTGTGCACTTGTTAACTTAACGACGCAAGTTGTCATCAAACTTTCTGATTTCAGCCCGCACCTCCGCTTTTGTCGTGGCGCCACTTCCCGAAGCGCACTGGTACGATGCCACACGACCAGTCCGCAATGCTTTTCCTGTGGCAAGAATAGCGTCACAATGAATGGGAAGTTTCACGCCGAGGATTACTTCGCCAGGCGGAAGATGGGGGAGGCCATCGTGCAAATAAATAATCCCATTTTTTCGAGCTTGCACGCCCGCGATAAGTCCGCGGATGCGGTCCTTTGTTTGTTTTGCAGTACCCAAATAAAAGGTCTGTGATACGGCAAGGCTGTCGATTTCATCTCGGTCGAAGATGACCAATGCAAAATTTAGTTCCTCGTCCGACGAAACAAATGTGACACCGGTTTTTGTCGCATTGGAAAGTGCACTCAGGGGGGAAAGCAGCGCAATGAGAAGCGCAAAAATAGCACAACGCATGAAAATCTCCTCTATGACAATCTCATAAAATCCTACTCTGTGTACTAAAAAAAGCAATACACGCAAAAACTACATCCGCACGATAGTGTGCTCGAGTTGCGAGAGAACTCTCTCCTCATCGTGCAGGTGAACGAGTTTTTCCTTGAGTAAATGCTCCTCTGCTATTTTTTCCTCCTGCAGCTGCTTGATGTGCGCCTGTGCCCGCTCCACAGAAAACTCGCTCGATACATCATCGGAAGTAATGTCTTTTGAGAGTATGGGTATCGCCGCTTGGGCATCTCCGGTATTCCGATATGCTTTCTTTTGCTCAAAGTCGACACGATCCTCCTCGATGGAAATCTTTACCGCGATAGCATCTATCTCTGTTTTTTTATGGCGAAGTTTTTGGCGCAGCTCGCCTAAGGCGAGGGATCGCTTGGCGAGGTCGCGGCGCATGGCGCTATGCCGCTCGTCCTCCTTTTTGGCAAGGTCATCATAAAATACGCGCTCGTCTTTTCCGCGTGTACTCTCCGCCGTCTCCCGACGCAAAGTTTCCTCGTCCCTTTCGAGGTCTATTTCATCCTCCTCATCATCATCTTCGTCATCGTACATGACGGTAGTATAGCAAAAAGAACCACGATGCGGGCACCGAAAGTAGACTACTTACTCTGCCAAAACTTTCCTTTTCCATCAATCAGGCCTGCATCACGTGCGGCCCTATCCGCCTTTCTGCCCAACCACCAGTTACCAACCTTTTTTACCCCATATCCACCGAGGGCAAGTGCTCCGAAGCTTAGCCCGAGTGATGCAAGAAGGGGTGCAGCAGCTACCCCAGCTGCTGTGGCGCCTAAAAACGTCCCAGCGGCAGCGAAGGGACTGGCGAAGAGCCCAAGCCTCACTGATTCATTCCGTAAAGACAGCCCTTCATTCCAGCGATGCTGATCGCTGTCGGCAGACCAAACTGCAACCATTGCATCAAACTGTGCTGTGTCAGTCAGTCCAGCAGCACGCATCATGCGAATACGGTTATCAAGAGTTTCGGGCTTGTTCATTATTATATCTATTGGATCTTGAGCCTCTACCCCACTAAGAGGAACCCCTTCGTGTGTCGCAGGGACTTTCTCTTGTGGAAGTGGCGCCAGAGTGGCGAGAGATTCTGCCAAGTCTCCTTTTATTTTTTCTATCGCAGCTGCTGCAGTTTCCATTTGTCCAACTTCTTCTTGGCGCCCTGTCGCTACCTGCTCACCCTCTCCTGCGATGCGCGCGCTCGCCTCGTCTGCTGTTTCAAGAGCAAGTCCACCCATCTCAGTACCTTTCACTTGTGCCTCCTGCATTGCCGCAAATGCATCCTCCCCTCCCCCATAGTGTTGTTTCATATACACCAAAGTCTACCCCCCCCTAAAATATTTTGCAAATATTCGGGCGAACAGTTTTGTTGAATAAAACTATTTTAGCCCCACATATCCATGTTAAACAAAAACGACCCTGTGGTCGTTTTTGCCAGCTTGTTTGAATAATAGATGATTTACTTTTTTGAAAAATGAGAACCAATCTTTTTTTCAATCATTGTCTTGATGGTGCGCATATCATCCTCCAATTTATCCAAGCGCTTGTCGTGGCGACCAATAAGGAGATACTCGATCTTATCGAGGCGTTCATCAATTCCATCGAA
>JAYTEB010000004.1:0-15965 GCA_043735605.1 Candidatus Lloydbacteria bacterium
ATGCGTCACGGCGAGTCCGAGTCGAATGTGCAGAACGTCGTGAGCTATAAAGTCGAAGACGAATTTCACCTCACAGAAAAAGGCCGCGCACGAACGCGAGTCACTGCGGCGACACTAAAGGAGGGAGGGGTAGACATCATTATTTCTTCGCCCGTCCTGCGGACGAAAGAGACCGCGATGATCGTCGCCGAGGTACTCGGTATTCCGGAGGGTGCGATCATCTATGATGCACGCATCGCAGAGGTCAACACGGGGGACTTTAGTGGCTGTGGCATCGACACCTACCGTAGCTACTTCACTTCAACGCTTGAGAAGTTTAGCAAGCCTTCTCCTAACGGAGAAAACCTAGAGCAGATGAAGTCACGCATCGCAGAATTTCTCTACGAGGTTGACGCAAAGTACAAGGGCAAAAATATTCTTTTGGTCACCCACGAGTACGGCACATGGATGATGGACGCTGTGGCGCGCGGGGCGACAAATGAAGAGGCCGCATGGCTACGCGTGGAGGGAGGGGAAGACTACGTGGGCTATGCAGACGCAAAACCCCTCCCATTCATTCCCATCCCGCACAACGAGCGCTACGAGCTCGACTTCCACCGCCCGTTTATCGACGAGGTTACGTATCACTGCTCGTGCGAGCTCGGTACAATGGCGCGCATCCCCGAAGTGTTCGACTGCTGGTTTGAGTCGGGCTCAATGCCGTATGCACAGTTCCACTATATGGGCGACGAGACTACTCCCGAGGGAAAGTTATTTATGAAAAATTTTCCCGCAGACTTTATCGCAGAGGGCGTCGACCAAACGCGCGGCTGGTTTTACAACATGCTTATTCTTTCGGTTGGACTTTTTGATCGCGCGGCATTTAGGAGTGTCATTACCACGGGGCAAATTTTGACAGAGGACGGGCAGAAGATGTCCAAGCGCCTCAAAAACTATCCTGACCCGATGGAGGTGGCGAGCAAGTACGGCGCAGACGCCCTACGCTTTTATTTGGTGAATTCTCCCGTTGTGCGCGGAGAAGATCTCCGTTTTATCACTGCGGGAGTCGACGAAGTATACAAAAAAGTAACACTACGACTAGACAATATACGTTCTTTTTACGAGCTCTATCGCACAGAGGCGCTTATCCCACAGGTGCTCTCTTTGCGTGCGCACATTCTCGACAAGTGGATAGTGGCGCGCTTTCAAGAGACGCATGCTGAGCTCACCCACCACCTCGATACGCGCGAGCTCGACCGCGCAGTAAGGCCCATCATGCCTTTTCTCGACGACTTCTCGACGTGGTACATACGCCGTAGTCGAGAACGCTTTAAGTCGGAGGACGCCCTCGACCGCAGCGCCGCAAGAGAGACAACGGGGTGGGTACTGCTGCAGGTGAGCAAGCTCCTCGCGCCCTTCATGCCCTTTCTCGCCGAGGATCTTTATCAGAGGCTCTCTGTTGCCGGAAAAAAAGAAAGTGTGCATCTCGAAGTCTGGCCTCCCATGGGAGTTTCGCCGCATACCGTGCTCGAAGAGATGGAAGCAGCCCGCCGCATCGTTTCGCTGGCACTCGAGCTTCGTGCAAAGGCAGGCATCAAGGTACGCCAGCCGCTCGCCAAGCTTACCGCACCGAAACTCCCCGATGCACTAAAGGCCATTGTCGCAGACGAGGTGAACGTCAAAGAGTTCGTAGAGGGGGAAGAAGTGCTCCTCGACACGACAATCACCCCGGAGTTGAAAGAAGAGGGCGAGGTTCGCGACCTCATCCGCTCCATTCAAGACCTCCGCAAGAAGGCGGGTTTCAGTCCAAGCGACCGAATCAGTGTCACCGCAGACACGCTACAAGTCGCACTCCTCGAAAAATATCAAAAAGAAGCAGCCGCCATCGGCGCCGACCATTTTCTCGCGGGTACCGAACTCACGGTCAGAAGGGTATAATACGGGAATGTCCCACCACATCTACCATACAGAGGCTATTATCTTGGGTACACGGGCGTCTGGGGAGGGGGACCGACTCCTGTATTGTTATACGCGCGACTTGGGGCTCGTGGTCGCCCATGCACGAAGCATTCGTGAGTCGCGCTCGCGTTTGCGTTATGCGCTCCAGACATTCTCCCATGCTTCCATCGACCTCATTCGCGGAAAGTATGGATGGAAACTGATCTCAGCGACCCCCATCGCTTCTTTTCGTGTACTGTGGGCAGATGAGGCAAGGCGTCGCGTTGCAGCAAATCATGTCCTCCTCGCACGCCGACTCATCGCAGGGGAAGAGCGCCATGAGTCGCTCTTTGACGATCTACTTTCGGGCCTCACATTCCTCTCGTCGCTCTATGATGGGGAGTCGTTGCGCGACGCCGAGCTCATCCTCGTGATGCGACTCCTGCACTCGCTCGGGTATTGGGGTGGTAACGAGGAGCTTTCGCCGCTACTTGAAACGGTGCATTATGCTGATGTGGATCTAGAGAAAGTGCGGACACAACGCAGTCTCATTGCTTCGTGCATCAACGATTCACTGCGCTCGTCACAGTTGTAGTGCGTGGTATAATGTATTTTGTATGGACACTGAATATGAAAAAAGTCGGATCGAGCGCCAGAAGCGTGGTTTGTATCGCGTTGATGCCGACAAGGATACTCCACGCGACATCCCACATCTCTCAAAAACAAAGAGCACGAGTGATGTCGATGACAACTGGAGCGACAATGTACTGACGCATCACCCGCTCTACGAAGATAAAAAATCGACAACACGTTTGCTGAAAATTTTTGTACTACTCGCACTCTTTGCCGCACTCTTCTCAGGGGGATACGTGCTCTATCAGTTTTTCGACCCTCTCGATAAGCCGTCAGACAAGAACGTGCTCATCACACTCGAAACCCCCGTTGCCATCACCCCTGGCAGCCCCGTGGACATTGTGGTACGCATCGCAAATCAAAATCGTGTTGCACTTCAGTACGCAAATCTCTCCGTGGTGTTTCCTGTGGGCACTCGCGCAAGCGATAATCCTGACAAAGATTTTCGTGACCAGAAAAAAATTCTCGGGGTGATTGCCGCAGGTGACACGGTCGAGCTGCGCACGAAGGCAATATTTCTTGGTGAAGAAAACGAAGAGAAAAATATACGTGCGCTCCTTGAGTATCGCTTTGATGGCATGAACTCAACGTTCACCAAAGAGAGTGCGCGACCTATTCGGATGCTCTCTGCGCCCGTGAATCTCACGGTGAATATGCTAAAGGAGGTCAACGCTGGACAAGAGACGAATATGTCGATTAGCGCCACTTCAAATACGGGGATACCTCTGCGCGATATGTTTATCAAAGTAGAGTACCCTCTTGGCTTCACTTTTGTCAGCGCAGAGCCGAAGCCGACGTTCGGGAACAACATTTGGCGCCTAGGTACACTGAGTCCTGGGGGGAAGTTCCCCATTAAAGTGGTGGGGGTACTCGACGGGACTGACTCTGAAAAGCGCGTGTTTCGCACGCTCGTGGGCGTGGGTGGGGACAAGACCGAGCGTGAGATATCCACACTCTATGGAGTGGCCATAAATGAGATTAGTGTAGCGCGTCCATTCATTGGCATCGCACTCTCGATCAACGGAAAGCCGGCGGGGGATGCATTGGCGCAGTATGGGCAGGTCATTAGGGGGGAGATTGAATGGAAAAATAACCTTGCGACACGAATTTCAAATGCGCAAATTGAGGTGCGACTCTCTGGCGTCGTACTCGACAGGTCTTCAGTGACATCAGGTCAGGGTGGATACTACCGCTCTTTGGACAACACCATTTCGTGGGACGAACGAGGGAGTGCGGACCTCGGCCTTATTGAGTCAGGGCAGACAGGGTTTGTCGGCTTTAGCTTTAAACCACTCCCCTCAATCACCGGAAATCAGCTCATCACGAACCCTGTTATTACCGCAGAGGTCACCGTGCGCGGAAGGCGCATGTCGGATGCAAACGTACCAGAGGAGATAAAGACCGTAAGTGCTCAGAATGTGCGTATTGCATCCGAGGTACAATTCGCCGCTCGCTCACTTTATTATTCCGGCCCATTTGTAAACTCCGGTCCCGTGCCACCGCGCGTAGAAAAAGAAACGACCTACACGGTTATATGGAGTATTGTAAACACCTCCAACAATATTACCGGAGCGCGCGTGCGCGCCACTCTCCCTCCATTTATAAAATGGTACGGCTCCATTTCGCCCTCGAAAGAAAATTTGACCTACAACAAAAGTGCAAATGAGATAGTCTGGATCCCCGGAGAGATACCCGCCGGTGCGGGCATAAGTACCCCCCCCAAAGAGGTCGCTTTTCAGCTCGTCCTACTCCCGAGCCTTACTCAGGTGGGGATGTTGTTACCGTTGCTCTCGGACCAAGTATTTAGTGCAACGGATTCTTTTGCAAACTCTGAAATTACTATCAGTGGTAAAGATGTGGAGACCGACCTCCCGACCGACCCAGGGGCAGGAACTCTGGTGGGTAAGGTTGCCCCGTAGCGGTCGCTCGTGTAGCATTGGGAAATTATGGCAGATGTAAAGAACGGAAAAATGGAAGCGATCATCGCGCTGTGTAAGCGCCGCGGCTTTGTCTACCAAGGTTCAGAAATCTACGGCGGACTCGCTGGCACTTGGGACTACGGCCCGCTGGGTGTTGCACTTAAAAAGAATATCGAGAATCTCTGGTGGAAGATGTTTGTCGACGACAGGGAAGATATGTACGGCATCGATGCAGCGATTTTGATGAACCCCAACGTGTGGGTCGCTTCGGGGCATGTTGGTGGCTTCTCAGACCCACTGGTCGAAGACCTCAAGACCAAGAAGCGTTACCGCGCCGATCATTTACTCGAAGAAGCCGGAGTCGACGTGAAGGGCATGTCACTCACTGAGATGGATGTTGCGATAAAAAAGAATGCAATCAAAAGTCCTGAGAAGAATGAACTCGGCGACGCACGTCAGTTCAACATGATGTTTAAAACTCAGATAGGCGCAACTGAAGATGCATCGAGCGTCTCGTATCTTCGCCCAGAAACAGCGGGTGGGATGTTTGTAAATTATAAAAATGTCGTTGACTCATTTCACCCAAAACTCCCATTTGGACTTGGGCAAATTGGCAAGTCATTCCGCAACGAAATAGCACCTCGTGATTTTATCTTTCGTGTTCGTGAACTTGAGATAATGGAAGTAGAATATTTTATTCGCCCCGAGACATGGGAGGAGTATTTTGAACATTGGCGAAAAGAAATATGGAAATTTACTGAAGCGATCGGACTCGATAAAAATAAAGTACACGAACTTGAAGTAGCTGATGCCGATCGCGCACACTATTCTAAACGTACCATTGACTTTGAGTACGATTTTCCGTTCGGGCGCAAAGAGCTTTATGGGCTCGCATATCGTGGCGATTTTGACTTGAGGAGTCATCAGGCGGGAAGCAAGGTAAACCTCGAGTATTTTGACGAGGAAACTAAGGAGCGATTCCTTCCGCACGTTATCGAGCCGGCACTCGGACTTGGGCGCAGTATCCTTGCTGTGCTCTCCGAAGCATACACCGAAGACGAGATGGGGGGAGAGAAGCGTGTGTACTTGAAGCTTAATGCGGCCCTCGCGCCCACCCTTGTTGCGGTCTTCCCGCTTCTGAAAAACAAGCCTGAGCTCGTGGCGAAAGCTCGTGAGGTATATATGAATTTAAAAAGAAAAGAACTTGGGCGCATCAGCTTCGACGATAACGGCAACATTGGCAAGCGCTACCGTAGGCAGGACGAAATAGGCACCCCGTGGTGTGTCACCATCGACTTTGATACGCTTGGTGAAAATCCTACATTGCTTGATACGGTCACGCTCCGCAACCGCGACACAGGAGCACAGGAGCGTGTCGCGATCACCGACCTCATCAACAAGCTCCGCTGATTGCCCCAGCTTTTCATCGTGCTAGGATGGGGATATGCTTCGCACGACGCTCCACCATTTTCAGGAACTCCGCCCCGCGGTGAAGGCAATGTTGTATCTACACTGGATTTACAGCATGGTTGGCTCACTCACTGGCACGTTTGTGCAGATTTTCCTTTACCAGCAGTTTGGTAGTCTCACCTTCAACACCCTTGGTCTGATGCTGTATTTCATTGGCTGCGCATTGGGGTTCAGCCTCTTTGGTGCGCTTATCGCCCACTATGGGGGAAACATGAAGTGGGGCTATGTCGCTGCGTTCGCCTTTTTGTGTCTCAGCTTCCTCTTTCTTTTTGGTGACGTAGGCAGACGTGATGCGTTGCTGTTTCTCTTTGCCAACGGAGTGGGTCTCGGTCTCTATTGGGTCACACTGCACACTTTTGAACTCACGGAAACGAAAAACGAAGAGCGCGACTACTACTCCTCGGTACTCTCTACGGGTGACCAGATAATCAGCCTTGCAGCGCCTGCCCTCGCGGTACTCCTCTTTTTTCTTTCGCACAACGTATTTGGTCTTGGGACATTTACGCTGTTGTTTGTCTTCGCCCCACTCCTGTATCTCTCGGGGCTTCCACTCTTTCGGCGCGTGCGCGACTACCATCCACGCCCTATCACGCGTGCGGACGTGCGCCACTTCTTTTACGATCGAAAGAATCGCCATGCGCAAGTCTATTTGTTTGCAGGCTCTGCAAATTTCGCATTCTCCCAAATGGTGCTCCCCATCGTTGCGATTACTTTTCTCGGAAGCGAAACGAAGGTTGGTGTGTTTAATGCGCTCTTTGCGGTGATTTCCGCATTTGCGCTCATGTGGTTTTCGGGGCATCGTCACTCAGGGAACCGTCTACGCTTCCTGCTCCTTACTTCGCTTGCGTCTATGGCAATAACACTCCTGCTCGCGGCATACTTCGAGCTCACGACGTTTCTCATATTCTCCCTTCTCGCTGTTGTGGTCAAGCCGCTCCAAAGAGTCTCGGCACATGTGATCGACCTTGAGACAATGGAGAGGCTTGGTCGCAAAGAGAGTGACTTTTTTCCGACAATGATTTTGCGCGACGCAGTGTTTGGTGTATGGCGCGTACTCGCACTCGCCCTACTCTTCGTCATTTTGTCTTACGTCTCTACGCCGGAGGTCGGCGTACGCATTGGGCTTGTTGCACTCGCTTTTTCGACCGGAGTAGCCTATTTTGGCGCAACACTTTTGTATAAAAAACACTGAAATCCCCTTCGTGCTATACTGTCGCCATGCAAAAACCCACGATCAAAAAGCTTGCGAACGGAATGAAAGTGCTTTTGGTCCCAATGCCTGACCAGCGCACTGCGACGGTGCTCGTACTCGTCGAGACGGGCTCGAAGTATGAGACAAAAGAAAAAAACGGCATTTCACACTTCCTTGAACATATGTGCTTTAAGGGTACGACCAATCGCCCCAACCAGCTCGTCATCAGCCGCGAGCTCGACGGCATGGGAGCTGAATATAATGCATTCACGGGGCACGAATACACCGGTTATTACGCAAAAGTTGCTGCCGCAAATCTCCCGACCGCGCTCGACCTTATCGCCGACGTCTATTGCAACTCACTCTTCAATGAAGAGGATATTGAAAAAGAGAAAGGCGCGATCGTGGGTGAAATAGACATGTACGAAGACATGCCCATGCGTAAGGTGGGGGACTTGTTTATGAGTCTCGTCTACGGCGACCAGCCGGCAGGGTGGGAAATAGCAGGTCCCAAAGAGTTGGTCACCACATTTTCACGCGCAGACTTTCTCGCCTATCGTGCGATGCATTATGTCCCATCTGCGACCACTGTTGTTGTCGCAGGGAAGTTTAATGCCACAAAACTTAGCGCAATGATAAAAAAACAGTTTGGTGGACTCGCAAAGGCAAAAAAATATGCGAAGCGGAGTGTCGACGACGCACAATCATCCCCACGCATACGCGTGAAGCACAAAGAGTCTGACCAGACGCACCTCATCGTCGGAGTGCGTAGTTTCCCCCTTATGCACAAGGCATACCCAGTCTTAGGAGTAATGGCGGGTGTCCTTGGTGGGGGGATGAGTTCGCGCTTATTCCAAAAAGTGCGTACGGAAATGGGACTCGGGTACTATGTGCGTGCAGCAAACGACTCCTTCACAGACCACGGTCTGTTTGCGGGTTCAGCGGGGGTGGTGAACGACCGTGCGCCTGAAGCCGTCGCCGCCATACTCGCCGAGTTCAAGCGCCTAAAGACTGACCTCGTGCCCGCACTCGAGCTCAAAAAGGCAAAAGATATGATGGCGGGGAGGCTCATGCTTGGCTTGGAGTCTTCCGACGAGATTGCCGAATTTTTTGGATTCCAAGAGGTCCTACGCAAGAAGCTCTCAACCCCAGAGGATATTCTGAAGCGCATGAATGCGGTGACCGCAAAAGACATTCAGCGTGTGGCAAATGCAGTTTTTGTGACCGAGCATCTGAATCTCGCCGTGATAGGACCATGGCAAAACGACCGCGCATTTCGGGCGCTCCTAAAGCTGTAGTAAGACACCATGGGTGTATTTCGGCACAATTCGTGCCTGTGCTATAATGCGTGAATGAAGAAATCAGAAGACAGCACACTCCTTATTCAGGTGAATACGGGGACAATACTGCGGATACTCATGGTCGTCACTCTCGTGGCGCTCTTTTGGTACTTACGCGATGTCGTGCTGATTGTGCTCACCGCTATAGTTTTGGCCTCAGCAGTAGAACCCGCTGTACATTTTTTTGTTAAACATAAAGTGCCACTACTCGGCAGGCAAATTCCGCGACTCCTCGCACTTGTCCTCGTGTATGGTTCGGGTGCGTTGTCGATTATTGGACTTGTCTATTTTTTTGTCCCTGCAATGATTTCCGACGTGAGCCAAGTGGTACGCATGCTCCCCGGTACTTTCGACCTCAGTGCAGCAAGTTTATTTGAGTCCGCACCCGCACAAACGAGTGGACTCAAGCAGGGCCTTCTGGAGAGTGCGAATGTGCTCGATATCTTTAAGTCAGGAATCGAAAATGGCAATGCTCTTAAGTCGGCAAGTGTCTTTTTTGGCGGCGTGCTTTCCTTCGTCCTTATTGTTGTGCTTTCTTTTTATCTTTCGTCGCAGGAGCGAGGCATCGAGAACTTCTTGCGCCTCATTTCCCCAGTCAAGTCGCGCACATATATCATCGACCTATGGAAACGCTCACAAGCAAAGATAGGTCTTTGGGCGCAGGGGCAGCTGATGCTCGGAGTCGTGGTGGGAGTCCTCGTCTTCCTTATTATGTCACTCTTGGGTATTCCCTCCGCTCTATTTTTGGCGATGATCGCAATGATGTTTGAGCTTATACCCGTCTTTGGGCCAATTTTAGCAGCAGTGCCAGCGGTCTCGTTGGCATTCCTAAACGGTATTAACCCCCTCGCAGAAGCCTTTGCGGTGTCTCCGGGGCTAAATGCAGCACTTATCGTTGTTGGAATATATTTTATCGTTCAACAAATCGAAAGCCACGTTATTTATCCAGAGGTGGTTCGTAAAATAGTGGGCATTCCGCCGGTGTTGGTCATTCTCGCTCTGGTTATTGGGGGTAAAATGGCTGGGTTTCTTGGGATTATCCTCGCAGTTCCCATCACCGCCGTACTCATGGAGTTTCTTAATGACGTCGCAAAAGAAAGAAAAATATTTGAAGATACTTAAGGCATGACTCCTAAAAATAATATCTACATCACCACGACCCTCCCATACATAAACGCAGAGCCGCATGTGGGTTTTGCGATGGAGATTGTGCGCGCAGACGCACTCGCACGGTACAATCGTAGCCTCGGTCGGAAAGTTTTTTTTAACACAGGAACCGACGAGCACGGTGCAAAGATACATGAAGCGGCGATCTCCGACGGGCAAAGCATAGAAGACTATACCGACCGCTATGCGCGGCGATTTCGCGAGCTCAAGCCCCTCCTCAACCTCTCTGTGGACAATTTTATTCGCACGACAGACGCACACCATATTTTTGCTGCACAAGAGTTTTGGCGGCGTTGCCACGCGAATGGAGACATTTACAAAAAACTTTATCGCGTGAAATACTGTGTGGGTTGCGAGCTCGAAAAGACCGATTCCGAGCTCGTAGAAGGGAAGTGCCCCCTCCACAGAAGCCGTGATCTTGAAATTCGAGAAGAAGAAAATTATTTTTTCCGATTTTCAAATTACACGAAGCCACTTGGTGATTTTTATGCCGCCAACCCAGACTTTGTTATTCCTAGCTTTCGTTTTAATGAAACGAAAGCATTTGTTGCGCGTGGGCTCGAAGATTTCAGCATCTCTCGATTGCGGTCAAAGATGCCGTGGGGGGTCGGAGTGCCCGATGACGACACGCAGGTAATGTATGTGTGGTTTGATGCGCTGGTGAATTACATCTCTGCCATTGGTTGGCCCGACGACGATGAGCGCTTTCACGCATGGTGGCCGGTCATTCAGTATTGTGGCAAAGACAACAACCGCCAGCAGTCGGCAATGTGGCAGGCGATGCTCATGTCCGCGAAGCTTCCCAATTCTCTGCACATTATTATTGATGGGTTCATTACGAGCGGAGGGGTGAAAATGTCGAAATCGCTCGGCAACGTGATAAACCCGTTCGACGTCATTGCAGAGTTTAGGGAAGTAACCTCGTTCCCCGAGGACGTTCTGCGCTTTGTGTTGCTCCACGACATTCCCTCGTTCGAAGATGGAGATCTGACCGTAGAGAGTATTAAGAAAAGTTATGCAGCGCATTTGCAAAATGGCATCGGCAATTTGACGAGCCGCATCATGAAGATGGCGACGACACACCTTGAGTTTCCCGTGGAGATACACGGAGCCAGCACCCCAAACGCCATTGACGCAGCTTTTTTACAGTTTGACATCAAGCGTGCGCTTGAGCATGTCATGCTTGCGGTTGCCGAGCTTGATGTCTACATTCAGTCGACAGAGCCGTTTAAGGTAGTGAAGATAAACCCCGAAGAAGGAGCTGTGCTCATCACGGAAATGGTCGAACGGCTTCATCGCATCGCGACCATGCTCGACCCATTCCTTCCCGCTACCGCTACCGAGATAAAGCGTCTTGTTGCTGCACACATAATGCCCGAAAAACCCCTCTTTAATAGGATTGCTTAGATTAGGATATGTCGCAATATATTGATATCCACTCGCATTTAAATGATGCACGTTTCGACGATGGCATCACGGGGGTGCTCGCACGCATGCGCGAAGCGAGTGTCGGCACTATCGTTGTCGGTACCGACAGAGAGATGTCCGAGCGCGCGATAGCCCTTGCTGGGGCGCACGACGACATTTGGGCAACAGTTGGCCAGCACCCGACAGACACCCCCAAAGAAGAATTCGATTATACGGTATATCGTACAATGGCCGAGCATCCACGCGTGGTGGCAATAGGGGAGTGTGGCATCGACTACTTTCGCATTGCCGACTTCGAAGGGAACAAAGACAAAGAAGCAGACCGCCAGCAGGAACTTTTTGAGCAGCACGTGGCACTTGCGGGAAGTGTGGGCAAGCCGCTCATGGTCCACGGACGACCCGAGAAAGGGACTATGGATGCGTACGAAGATATTCTCCACATACTTAAAAACGCACAAGTGACACATGGTGGAAGGATTCGCGGCAATGTGCATTTTTTTGTTGGCAACACTGAAATTGCAAAACAATTTCTTGATATGGGTTTTACGTTGTCGTTTACTGGCGTACTCACTTTTACACATGAGTATGATGAAGTGGTGCGCTATGCCCCACTCTCCTCAATAATGTCCGAGACAGATGCCCCCTACGTCGCCCCCATCCCATACAGGGGGAGCCGGAATGAGCCCCTCTACGTGTGCGAAGTCGTGCGCGCCATATCTCACATTCGGGGAGAAAATGAGGATGCGGTGCGTGAGCAGCTTGTCGAAAACGCTAAGCGTGTCTTCAATATTGCCTTATAGCTGAGCCATGCTTTACAAGAACAAACGTCTCTGCTAGTATGCCCCTATCTATGGAAAACAAGGAGATAATTGAAGCAGGGATGGAAAAGGAGCGCGCCGTATATGAGGTGGGGTATCACATCGTCCCCATTGTCGCTGAGGCAGATTTGGGCGTGCAGGTGACGGCAATTCGCGACGTGATAGAAGCAGCAGGCGGAAGCATTATTGCTGACGAGTATCCTCGCCACATGGAGCTTGCGTATCCGATGGTGAAGATTGCGGCAAATAAGCGCGCTCTACATCATTCTGCGTATTTTGGTTGCATGAAGTTCGAGGTCACTCCCAGCGGTGTGCGCGTGATTCAAGAAAAAATGAAAGCAAATGACGCAATCCTCCGTTTCATCGCGGTGAAGACTGTGCGCGAGAACACCATGGTACCCAAAAAGGTCCTCCAGCAAAAGCCTCGTGACGAGAGCCGCGTCGAAGAAAAGGTAGAGGAAAAGCCCGTGATGACTGAAGCCGAGCTCGATAAAACTATTGAAGACCTCGTCATAAGTTAATCATCGTCTTTCAGGGTAATACATTATGTACATCAACAAGGCATTTATTTACGGCAATCTCACTCGCGACCCAGAGTCACGCGCACTTCCCAACGGCACCCCCGTCGCATCATTTTCCGTTGCCACCAACCGCGTCTACAAAGACAAAGCGGGAGTAAAGCAAGAGTCTGTTGATTTCCACAACGTTGTCGTATTTGGCCGCCAAGCAGAGATCGTGCAGCAGTACTTACGCAAAGGCTCACCCGTATTTGTCGAAGGACGTATCCAGACACGTAGCTGGGACGACAAAGAGGGAAAGAAGCAGTACCGCACAGAGATCAATGCCGAGCGTGTCCAGTTTGGGCCCAAGGCGGGCGGTACAGGCGGTGAGTACGCCCCAAGTGGCGCCGTAGGCACAGGAAGCCCTACAAACGCGAGCGCTGCAAAGCCAAAGCCAAACGCGCAGCAGCCACAGCCCGCCGAGCTCGACACTATTGAATATCCAGACGAGGACATTAACCCTGACGACATCCCTTTTTAAAACTGCATTTTGGACATCCTGCTCGGTTTTCCCTCGGCAGATTTGGAAGCAGTATCGCTCATACAGTTTCGCAAATACTGCCTTGGTCCAAACCTTCGCATGATATCCCAAAATTCAATTTTAAAAACCCGTGTTGCAAATTTTGACCCATTAATGTAGATTCTAATAATATGAAGAAACAACAAGATTATCTGTCTGCCAACAATATTAAATACATCGACTACAAAGATGTAGAGCTTTTGCGCATGTTCCTCACGCCACACGGTCAGGTGGTGGGCCACAAGCGCTCAGGCCTAGGCCAGAAACAGCAGCGCGCACTTGCCGTTGCCGTCAAACGCTCCCGTTTTATGGGTCTCCTCCCGTACATCGCAGCGTAAATCAAAGTCGTGGAAGTTTGTAAAAAACACCCATCGCGGTGTTTTTTGTTGCAAAGGTAAACTCGGTGTGCTAGTTTTTGGAAAGATTTACTTTTTGGAGTTTCGCATGCTTGAATTTGCTCTTGGTGTTGCATATGGCATTCTCTCGTTTGCAACATTTTGCTACATGATTTTGCTCGGATGTGCTTGGTATCTTGAATTTGGGCCACGCCAATATAGAGCAGAAGATTCAGGGGACACAGTGGTGCGCTTCCTTGGGGAAGTTGGTCCTATGCGAGTTTTTTTGTATGTGGCACTCGCGCTCCTGTGGCCACTTCCATTCGTCTTGCTTTTGCTCATGCGTGGATGCTTTAAGAGGTATGGATCGCATGACGATATGCCCAAAAAAATAAGTCGTCCCATTGATTGGGTACTGCTCGGCTTCGGAAAACTGATCAAATAAAGCAACCGCCCGTGTGGGCGGTTTTTTGTTGACTGATGACGGTGATAGTGGATAATAACAAAAGAATTATTTTTGGAGTTGGTCATGCCCATTCCGCTCATCTGGACTGTCATTGTTGGTGTAAAAAGCTGGGTCCGAAGAATTGCACTTAAAAGAGAGCTCGCCGAGCATTTGCACCATCTCCTTGTCTCTGACGTCATGGGGCAATACGAGGAGGGCAGTGACTTTGACTCTGTCTATGCCGACATCGAGAGGGAATACATAAGCCACGGTTTCTCGAAAGAGGAAATAAAAAAAGTCTGCGACAGCATTAGCACGGTTGTCATAAGCGGCTGAATCAGAAAACTACCCAAAAGGTAGTTTTTTTATGCCAACCCCCAACGCCAACTCTTCGAGAGCGAGAGTTCTATCTTTTTAAGAAACCTCGCGGAGGCTAGTGGGCAAGGGCTTGGTCTTCGCTTGCGAAGCCTTGCCCGCTGAGCGGAGGCACAATTTTTCGCAGGAAAAAAATTGATGCCGTGTTTCTCAAAAAGATAAAACTCGAGCGCTACGCCTTCTCTACGCGCTCGGCATAGTCGCCGGACTCAGTATTGATCCGTACGATATCTCCCTCGTTGATGAACATCGGCACATAGATGGTGGCTCCTGTCTCGACAATGACTGCCTTCGTGGCGTTCCCTGAAGTGTTGCCGCGCACCGCAGGTGGCGCCTCTGTTATCTTGAGCTCTACTTTGATGGGGTACTTGAGCCCGATGATATCGTCGTTGAAGGTCGTCGAATCGATGATCGAGTTTGTTTTGATGAATTTGATACTATCGCCAAGCTGCTCTGCAGAAAGCTTGAAGCGGTCTGCCGCATCGTTGGCATCGCAAAACCAGTACTCACCC
This sequence comes from Candidatus Lloydbacteria bacterium, assembly GCA_043735605.1. Taxonomy (GTDB): domain Bacteria; phylum Patescibacteriota; class Minisyncoccia; order Phycocordibacterales; family UBA6899; genus MHLP01. The sequence goes on from JAYTEB010000004.1 coordinate 14,632, forward strand.
TTGTTCGCGTACAGGTATTTCACTTCCTTCGTGCCCATATCGGCCTCCTCAGCCTTCTCAAATTGATGAAAGACGACCTCCTTCACACTCCCCGAAATAAGGTTGCGCACCTTGGTGTGGTTTACCGGCCGTGACTTTTGTTTTTGGAAGACGTGCGCGTCGAGCACTTCGTAAGGCTGGTCGTCGATAAGAATGATCTTGCGTGGGAGAATCTCACTATAGTTTAGGATTGGCATAATGTGGCTATTCTAGGGGATATACCAAAATTTGTCACGTCGATCCCGTTTTCAGTGTAATATCTACTATATGATACAAAAACCGAGATTGAAGAAAATGGATGAAATTCGAGGCGTGGGGAAAGTGGTGAGGAAGGCATATTCTGATATGTTGACCGAGCCACTGGGGAGCCACAATAAAGAAGTTCGCCATTTTCCTCAATCTCGAAGAGCAGTGGTGACGGGTGGTGCTGGCTTTATTGGTTCGCACCTCGTCGATGCGTTGATTAAGGGGGAGTTTTCCGTCGATATCATCGATAACCTTTCTGGGGGCAAAATGGAGCGCATCAACCCAAGGGCGACTTTTCACAAAAAAGATATTCGCAACTATGAGGACATTGCCCCCATTATCAAGGGCGCGCATGCGGTCTTTCATCTCGCTGCACTTCCTCGCGTGCAGTACTCCATCGACGAGCCGAGGGAAACAAATGAAATAAATGCTGGTGGCACATTAAATGTGCTTCACGCAGCTCATGTGGGTAGAGTGGGTAGGGTGGTTTATTCGGCATCGAGTTCGGTGTATGGGGATAGCCCGACTCTCCCACTTCATGAGGAACTTCCCGCAAAGCCCGTATCCCCCTACGGACTGCAAAAGTATATTGGAGAGGAGTATGCGCGGATTTATTCAAACATACATGGACTTCAAACAGTCAGCCTACGCTATTTCAATGTCTACGGATCTCGCATGGATCCCGACGGTGCGTACGCCCTTGTCATTGGAAAATTTCTCAAGTTGCGCGCAATGGGGAAAGCACTCACTATTACTGGTGACGGTGAGCAAACACGTGATTTTACTCACATAAAAGATGTGGTACGGGCAAATATCCTTGCGCTAGAAAGCAATAATGTTGGAAATGGAGAGTGTATCAATATTGGCGCAGGGAGACGCATTTCCATGAATATACTTGCACAAATGCTCGGTGGCCCTATAGAATACATTCCAGCGAGAAAGGAGTCGCTCCACACACTTGCAGACAACCAGAAAGCTAAAAAATTACTCAACTGGGAGCCCGAGATACACATTGAAGAGGGTATTGCTATGTTACGGAAAGAGTGGGG
>JAYTEB010000005.1:0-2438 GCA_043735605.1 Candidatus Lloydbacteria bacterium
CGCTCCCCGTCCTCATTTTTCTTTGCCCATTTTTCTTTCCACGCAGAGAGTGGTGCGGTCTTCCCCGACTCCTCGGCTTGTGCCACCGCACGAGCAAGCGATAGTGCGACTGCGTGCGCGAGTGAATGCGTAGATGTTTTTTCTTTCTTGGGAGTCGCGGCGAGTGTGGCTGCGAGCTTCGTGGCATCCTCGACGCTTTTTTGTGAAAGACGCTCTCCAAAAACTTTTTCTATCCCTATGGATATCTGACCAATACTTTTTTTATTCTCCTCGATAATGGCGCTAAATTCTTCTGGAGAAAGTCCCGCGCGCTTCAAGGACTGAATCGCCTTCTTTGCATCATTTAAATAGGTGTATGTATCCTCATGCTTCGACGACAAGGGGTTACTTCGAGGGAGCTCTGCAAATACTTCTTCGAGGATTTCAAGTTGTTTTAGATTGTCTGCAGGCAGGAAGTCTGCGCCGTTGTAAAAATGCTCTGGATAGTTTCCGATGATGTCGCTCGCGAAACTGTGAAAAGTGTGGACCGCGACCTTGTACCCCTCCGCGCCAATGAGTCGTGCGAGGCGTTCCCGCATATTGATTGCTGCCGCGTCAGTGAAGGTGAGGCAGAGGATGTTTCCAGGGCGCGTGTCCGTCTTTTTGAGGATGTTGCCCACGCGCAGCGCAAGTACTTGCGTCTTCCCCGTCCCAGGGCCCGCTATCACCATGACGGGGCCGTCGATGGTGTCCACGGCGAGGCGCTGCTCGGGGTTGAGGTTGCGATACGCTACGCTAAATTTTTCCGTCATAGACATTTTTCTATTGTATCATGAGTGTATCCTCTGCTGTGCTCCGGCATAAAAAAACCGCACAATGGCGGCTTTAGCCCGAAGTCAGAAATGACAGCGCCTCTTTCTCATTGGCTCCATTTTCAAGGGCGGCATCAACCAGGAGCTGCGTGAGACGTACGTCTATTTCCGTACGGGAAAAATGTTTTGTATCCCGCAACATTTCTGGCAAGCGCGAAATTTCTGCGAATACTGTCTCACCAAAAAGCCCTGCGTGCGGGCGGATACTCGCACACGTACGCACACTTATGCCCCGAAACCAATTCGACCGAAAGAGCACCCTTGCACGCACGAGTGCCACCGCAGAGCGAAACCACAGCTTGCGCAAGCCTGCGTCAGCATGCCCTTGGCGAAACATTGCCTCCACCGCCCTCCCCACCGCATCCGTAAAGAGCGCGTAACACTCAGGACGTTTTGGGAGCAAGGAAATATTCGGGGCAGTAAATTCGGGAAGCGGCGTCACGGTGAAAAAGTGAGCAACTGCATCAATCCTACTCCGATGACTTTCATTTTGGGGATGCTCACTCATCTCGTGTATGGATGCCAAGGCATGGTCGGGGGCAAAGACGAGGCTGTCGACTCGCCCGACTTCTTCTCTAAGGTCTTCAAGGTACATCGAGAGACTGGCCTCGGTGGGGATTTCTATTGTCACCACGTGCTCCTCTTCATACTACTTTCATCACTGTATGCACTTGCCAACCTAGAGTCAAATAGACAAATTGCTGTGCGAGTGTTTTTTTGAGAGAATGGGCAGATGCTCGATGCCATTCGTAACGTGGGGAGAAAAACCATTACCGTCAGTGACCTGCAGAAACTCGACCACACGACAGGTGGCGACCTCTTTGTAGACGTTCGCGAGCAGTGGGAGTGGGATAGTGGGCATCTCGATTTTTTTGTACACATTCCCCTCTCTCTCATTCCCGAGCATATTCCTGAATTCAAAAAATATGCTCGCGTCTTTTTCATCTGTCGCTCTGGCGGAAGGAGCGGTACCGCCTGTGACATGCTACAAAAATCGGGACACGCATCCGCCTACAATGTGCTTGGTGGCATGTTGGCCATGGCGACACAAAACGCAGCCAAAAACCCTCCTCTCACCTAGGCGCCTATCCTAAATACTCATGACGAGAAACCCTATCATGGCAATGGTAAATATAATGAGCGTTACTGCGACTGATTTTTTTAACCACATAGTGATGGAATATTAGCTCATTGAAAACTCCTCGGAATGAATGCTCGAAACGGGGATCTTCCACTTGGCAAATTGCAGCTTGAGCGCCTTCATCATTCCTGGTGGGCCACAAATAAATATTTCTTTACCGAGTAGATTTTTGCTCTCCACGTTTATCGCATCAGCAGAAAGAAAACCCTTCTCTTTGCCGTACCATGGGATAAAGCGGAAGTTGGTATTCGCGGCTGCGATCGCACGGAGCTCTGCGTCAAAGGCTGCGTCTTCGGTGGTCGCTGCAGAGTAGTACAGGTCCACGTTATATGGAGAGAGCGGTGTGAGGCTCCGCGCCATGGAGAGAAATGGGGTGATGCCTATGCCCCCCGCGATCCAAATCTGGCTCTTTTGTGGATAGTAAACATACGAGGTGCGCCCAAATG
>JAYTEB010000006.1:0-2438 GCA_043735605.1 Candidatus Lloydbacteria bacterium
AGGATACCGCATTATGCCACGCAGAGCCTATCGCGTTGTCGATCTCGTCCGACTCGACGTACCACGACGTGGCACATGTTACTGGTGAGTTTCGAGGCACTCATTTGGTGAAAAAGTTCAACCTGAGCATCGATAGATTCGATGGTTGCCCATAGTTTCCTCCCGCCCCTCCTAGGGCGGGTTTTCTTTTGCGGAGAGATGCATATAATGGACGAATGAATATCGTGAAAGCACTCGAAGAGCTCACTCTTGAGGAAATAGAGGGGAATCATGACCATGTTATAGAGACGGTGCTGTCGAAGCTCTTTGTGCGTGGTGAAGTGGTGCATAAGGCGTACAAGCATCGCACAGCAGACTTTGCGGACCTCGCTGACAGCGCAGTGCGTCGCGCATACATCGGTGAAGATTTTTTTTGGAATAATGCCATGGCACCGGATATTTATCAGGAGCTTCGTGGAAAAGAAAGGATTTGACGACCTCATTCGTGCTATGGCGATAGTAAAAAAGAAAGCCACACGCAAGGTACTACTCACCATTGTGGGTGGGCAAAAACCCGAGGAAGAAAAATTGCGCGCACTCGCCGAGGAGTGTGGAGTGAGTGACATGATTGAGTGGAGGGGATATATGAAAAGCCAAGATATTATCGAGCTCTATCTCTCTCAGCATCTTTATGTACAAGCATCCAAGACCGCGGCGAGCGGGGATATGGAGTAGTATTAACCAGAACCCTAGAATATTATTCAATCTCGAATAGTATCTTTGCCTCAACTTCCTCAGAGAGTGCACGGAGCGCATCCTCGGTTTCTGCATAGATTGCATAGTAGTAGAATGGTTTTGGAATATCAGGGTATGTGACAACGCGCTCACCCTCGGAGACAATTATTGATAGTTCCCAAACATTTGGATGACTTTCAACTCCGCCCTCCTTAGATATTTGCTTGATGACCCCACTCCTTCTCGGGAATACAGCTTTTTGCAAGATGTGCACAGTTTGCTTCGCATCCATGTCGTATGGTCGACCCAACCAAACATTGATGAGTTCTCTGGTGAGGTTAACCCCACTTGATTTCAGGTGCCCTGGCTGGAGTGGTCCACCCGGAAGTCGGGCAGCGACTTCTATGAGCACAGGACCTTCGGGGGTGAGTCGCATTTCGCAGTGGAAACCCGTGTTGTCAAAACCGAGCGTTTTAAGGATTGAGATTGCCATGTTTTTTGCCGCCGTCGCAGTGCCGTCATCAAGTCGGGCGGGGATATAGTTTGCCTCTTGCGTGAAGCGCGGCTCCGGTCCCATGATGAACTCAACGATCCCTGCAATGTGCACCTCGCCACCCGCAACAATGCCGTCAACGCTGACCATTGGACCAGAGAGATACTGCTCAATGATGTATGTTCCTTGGAAGTTCTTAAACGCCTCCTCCTTTCCCTCCCGAGTGTTCCCGCTGATTTCACTCATAATTGCATCAACGTCGTATCCAGTTTCAATCTTGATTACACCAAAACTCATCCATCCGAATATTGGTTTAATGACACATGGTGTCCCCACCTTCGCGATGCCGCGTATCAGTTCATCGCGAGATAGCTGGGGTAGTACATGGAAGCGAGGTGTTGGTACGCCGCCTCCTTGGCAAGTCCTTCTCATAAGCAGCTTATTGCTTGAGCTACGGCGCGCGGCGCCAGGACTTATCCCAATGAGGCCTAGTGCGTCGGCAACATCAGCAGTTTGTGTCACTGTATGTTCGACGAATGTACCCATTCCGTGAAGGGTAATATCGCGAGACTCAATAAAAGCAACAACGTCGGCCAAAAGTTTCACGCTGCTGTAGGTGTCGGTCTGTATAATGCGCTCCCTTGGAATAAGGTCACTTAGCCAACTTGGCACTGTGCTTGCCGCTACGTACACAGCGAGTGTCGTGTCTGCCAGGAGGATTTCGAGCGTAAACTGCTTTCGCTCACCCCCGTGCTCCACGAGGAGAAAGTTCTTTTTTTGCATGTCCATAGATTTATGTAATGGGGGAATTAGTTGGTGCGGTTTTTGTAGTAGCCAAACGTCTCTGCGAGTCCTGCTTCGAAATCTTTTTGCGGTTTCCAACCGAGGTCGCGGGTGGCTTTCGATGAATCAAGGGCATAGCGGATGTCGTGGCCGAGGCGGTCGGCGACATGCTCGATCATTTCGTCGCCAAGCCCCGCGAGCGCGATGAGTTTTTTGGTGATGTCGATATTTTGAATCTCATTTCCACCACCTAAATTGTATATTTCCCCAGAGTGTCCTTTGTGAAAAACGGCATCGATTCCCAGCACGTGGTCGGAAACATGTATCCAGTCACGAACATTTTCCCCATTGCCGTAGACAGGTACTTTTTTGCCCGCGAGGAGGTTGGTGATGAAGCGGGGGATAAGCTTTTCGATATGTTGGTTTGGTCCGTAGTTGTTTGATGCAC
>JAYTEB010000007.1:0-5859 GCA_043735605.1 Candidatus Lloydbacteria bacterium
TCTGCATTACTGTCTGGGTGTGCGTTCGCGACGCCAGTCGGGAAGGCTGAGGCGGAACTCGAAGAGTACTTTAACGTAGTGCTCAGACTAACGCTCCGCGAGGATTATGCGAAAGCATACGCGCTCGCACGTGAGGGCCGCACCGAGGCCACCAAGAACCAAACCGTAATACCTGAGAAGTATTCAGCCCTCATTAAAATAGTGGTACGAAGGGGGGTGGACGAGAGCATTCCACTGTTGCGGGAGCTCTATTCAACTGAGCGGATGAGTGAAGCGAAGACAGTTGCCGACTTGGCGCTGGCGGCACTAAGGGAAGAAGGCTTGCCCATACCCGACACGTTGGCACGTATACAAAAAAAGATCGCAGGTGAACGCGTGGAGCTCTTCTTCTATGATCGCGAAAAACCGAGGATGCTCTACCGTCGCGCATGAGTACTCACTCACTGGTCCGTCGCATAACGCGGCGGACTACTCTTTTGTATATTCAGCTCAACTCATTAAATGAGATGCAATGTGGTGGCGACAAGGTGTGCGTGTTCGAGAGGACTTACCTGAGTAAGTCCTCCGAGCCGCATGCCGCAGGCAACGAAGAAATTCGCCAATTTTACGAATTCAGGTTGAACTCCCTGATTTTGGATGAAATACGAAGTGCTGGAGCTGGACGGTGTGCAGGAGGCGTACTCATAGTACGTCTCCCAACCCGCCCATCGAAGCACGAGTAGTTCGCCAAAATCAGGAGTTCAAGGGGTCGATCATGGTGGTCTGAATGGATTCGGCCTTAGACATCACCTGCGACCCATAAGTCGCCGCCCAGCTCGACTGACTACACTTACGCCCCGAAAAATACCGACAGGCAGCGTCGCGCTCTTTGCTGTATGAGCCCGACTGTGCACCAAGGTCGGTGAGGTACATTCCCGCGGCCATAAATGCGTCACGTGCACTCCATGGGTCGGCAACGTCAGTGCCAAGCGCATTCATAATGCGTTTCTCAAAAAGCACCCACGTCGAGGGGATAAACTGTGCTGCACCCATCGCCCCGCCCCATCCCACCTCTTGCGGGCAAGATACGCGTGTATCAAATGGGTCCTTGCCGAGCGCTGCGGTGATCTTCATAAAAGGTGGTACATCGCGCGTCGGGTTCATCACTTTTTGTATGACGCTCCCACTCTTTGCGCCTACACCTGCACCAGTATCACTATTTTTCAAAATACACGACCCCTGATTTTTCCCAAAACTCGACTCTTGCATAAATACTGCGAGAAGGAAGGCGGGGCGGACCCCCGTCTTTGCGGATACCGCAAGAGAGTAGTCATATGCCTTTCCGAAAGAAATCTCGCCTGAGTCGCGCAGTGCAAAGAGTGCGGCACGAATCTCCCCTGCGCGCTTCTTGCGCTCAGTAAGGACTTTTGAATATTCTTTTTCTTTGTTTTTCGTCACCGCGAGTACGCGTTTTTTTTCTGCCTCATTTTGCTGTACGCTTTTTTTGTTGCGCTCAAGCTCTGCTTTTGCGTCGGCTTCGTCCTGCTGTCGCTCCTCGAGAGCGTCCTGCGCTGCCTCATTTTCTTTTTTTGCATTTTTGAGTGACTCAGCGGAATTCTTGAGCCCCGCACGGATGGAGTCAAACGAGTCGAGATCGAGAAAAAAGTCAGACAGATCTTCACCAGAAAAGAGCATCTCAGGGAGTGACGCTTGGTCTATCTCGTTGGTTTTACGCACGAGTTGTGCGAGTGACTGTTTTTCGCGTTCTATGCGCGCTGCGATACTGCGCACCGTACGAGCCTTCTCTGCGATGCCGTCTCCCAGTCGAGATATCTGCAAATTCTTTGCCTTGATATTTAGGTTGGCTTTATTGATATTTGCGTTGAGGAGATTTATGTCACGACCGAGGCTTACTCCCTCCCCCTTGAGTGTCGTAATTGTATTTCCCAGCCCGGCAATTTCCTGATTAATTTGCACGAGCTCATTTTGTAGCTGCACTTCTCTGTCTGCGACACTTGGCGGGTTTTGTGTTTGTGTTTGCGCAGAAAGCCTTTGCGGAAGCGAAATGAGGCCGAAACCCAAAAAGAGTGTGGCGATAAATAACGTACGTAGGGGTGTAAAGGACAGCATAGCCATATTAGTAGAACAATTATACCTTTTCTCTGTGACAGAGACAAAAAAACCGAGCTATCTCGGTTTTTTGATTCGCGTGAGTACTCTTTCGTACTATGCAGCGTCGGCTTCTCCTGCGTCCTCCTCTTTCTTGCCTTTCTTTTCAACTTCAATGGCCGACATGTCGATTGGTGCGACCGCATCTTCTTTTTCTTCACGAAGACCTGAAACACCGACGACCATTTCAGTGAGCGGCACAAGCGCGCGCACTCCATCTCCAAGGAGAATGTCGCCAACAGAAATATGACTATCCATAGCCACGAGCTTGGAGAGGTCGACGACAATGTGTTGTGGGAGCTTCCCTGGAAGCGCTTCGATGCGTAGCTCGTGCATCACCTTCATGACGACGCCACCAAGCTTCTCGACTGGTGCCACACCGACAAATTCGAGTGGGACATCCACTTCAATTTTATGGTCTTTCGCAACGATATAAAAGTCCACGTGTATAGCCTCGCCCACCACGGGGTCGAGTGCCACGTCGTGAATGATCGCATCAAGTGACAGCGTTCCTGTCTTGAGCGTAATAATAGTCGACTCTCCTCCCTCTTTGTATGCCTTGTCGAAGGCAATCTTGCTGACAGAAATCGGCGTCGATGGGTGAGAAGGTCCGTAAAAGACCGCGGGGATGTTGCCACTCCTTCGGATCATTTTCGGATTTACTTTCACGTCGCGCGCTGCCGTGTTGAGCGTTATCATAATCACAAAAACTACTGAGTAATGAAGCCAAGCTATCACAGCATAGAGGAATGAGCAACTCCGAAGAAAATGCTACACTACACTCATGCATAAAAATCTCATCATTGCTGGCAGTATCGTTATAATGATCTCCCTCTTGGGTGTTGGCATATATGCAGCACGCACAGGGAACCCCATTACAACAAAAAAGACTACGGCACAGAAGACGCAAGCAATACTCCGTACAGAGGGTTTTGTTGAAGTACCCACGTTCATGCTCCACACCGAAACTGGTTCAAATGCGCAAAAAGAGTACGCCTACAACGTCTCGTATCCCTCGATTGCACTCCTACTGCACCCCACTCATGCAAAAGAAACGAATGTGGTCATTAAAACATTTGCACTGGATATACTGCATGAGTTTGAGAAAAGTTTTGACGAGACGGTGCCGCAGGTAAGCGGTGCTCTGGCGGGGAGCGGCTTCACGAGTGACTTCACCATGAAGGCCTCGGCATCGCTTCTTTCTCCCACCATCATCTCACTCCGGTTCGACTCCGCCGAATACATAACCGGTGCGGCGCACCCAAACAATGAAACACGCATACTCAACTACGATATAGAGACCCGCCGCATTCTCGACACCGGAGACCTTTTTGCGTCCTCATCAGAGGCGCTCCCCTTTCTCTCCGCATTCACGAGGCGTGCACTGCGCGAGCGATTCACCGACCTGTCCGAACAAGAATTCGAAGACACCGTCACGGCGGGGGTGGCCCCACTGCGAGAAAACTTTCATCGCGTGGCCCTGACAAAAAATGGCTTGCTCGTGATTTTTAATCCCTACCAAGTAGCAGCGTATGCGCGTGGCACACAGGAAATACAGATACCCCTCGCAGCACTGTCGGGGCTCATAAGCGAGCGCACTCAAAATGCCATAACCCTCTCGAGGGAAAACTTTGTCGAAGCGGTGGAGGAGCCTCTGCAAATGGAATACTGAGCTCGGCCTATTGTCTATGGAACATGGGCTCTCACGCGAAAATGAAATTATAATGAATACTTGACAATTTGGCAAAAATAGACTAAGCTTTGAGAAGAAATACCAAGAAAATACGTAAGGTCCGTAAGGGTCTTACTTTTGCGTAAGCGTACTTTTCCAATTCAATTCAACCAAAAGGAGCCAAACCGTGACGCTCATCACAAAGATTCTGGCGCTTTTTTGCTCTCTACTGCTTTGGTGCGGGGAAATCCAAGCACTCGAGCACACTGATGCAAAAAACAGCCAAAGCTACTACACCGTCAAGCAGGGTGACAACCTCACCCACATCGCGCGCTCGTTCGGACTGGCAAACTATGCCAGCATTGCAAAAGCGAATCGCATAGCAAACCCCAACAAAATCAAGGCTGGGGTAACAATCGTCATACCGAGCGAAGTCGCAGCGGGAAATGCAGTTGCAACTCTTGCAACCGAAGCGACACAGAAGGAATGTGCAAACGGAGGCACGACACACACCGAAGGTACTGCCACGCAATACGCAGATCGCGCGTATGCGGGCAAAACTGGAAGCGGCGAAACTTATGACGCGACCGCAAACACCATCGCGCACCGGACACTCCCATTTGGGACACTCGTCTGCGTTCAAAGCGTAGCGAGCGGAAACAGTGTGGTCGCGAGGGTAAACGACCGTATTCGTATGTCAAAAACACGCCATCTGGTCGTGTTGTCGGCATCACTTGCTGGCAATCTGGGTATAAAAAAGTCAGGAGTAGGGATGGTACAAGTTGCCTTACTTACACCACCCGCGCATGCACCACTGGGTGCCGGAGACGCTCTGTCTCTGCGAAAGGCCGTTGTGGCCACGCATGGAGATAACGTTGTCGAGCAACAAAATGCACGGGAGGAGCAAATCCGAAATATCGGACGAGCGGTGAGTAAAATGGCGGAGGCATTCCCTCCTGACAAATCGTTACCTGAAATTCAGCAGGCGCTCCAACAAATTGTCGGCCCCGAAAGTGGTGTCGACGTGACACAGCTTGCGGCACTCATCTTCTTGCAAAAACGTGGAGGAGATTCTCTCCGAAACCTGCAGAGTGCAGAAGCGGGTGCTCAGGCACACGCTATTCCAAATGCGCCATTCGTGGCACACACAGATTCCCCTTCCCCCTTCCCCACCAACGCATCACAAGGAGTAATGCAAAAATGAAAAATCGACTCACGCTCATTGCGGCAATCGCTGCCGCAGGCCTCATCGCCTCTGTCGCTCAGGCGACGACGGTGGGTGAGCATCAGCTCCCAATTCACGCGACGACAACGACGGTAGGCGTGGATGCGGCAGCAAACGCTGCGGCAAATGCAAAAGCTGCGGCAGACCTGAAGGCGCAGCAAGATTTGAAAGCGGCACAGGACCTCAAAGCTCAGCAAGACCTGAAGGCTGCCCAAGATCTGAAGGCGAACCAGAACCTCACTGGCACAGTCAACGGCACCGCAGCAACGACATCAGGCCCTGCATCCACTACTGGCGGAAACGCAGGTGGTGGAAGTGCGAATACCAACGGTGGCAACGCGCAAAGCACCTCAGGACCCGCGTCGAGTAACAGCGGCCCAGCATCGAGTGTCTCAGGACCTGCTTCCACTACTGGGGGCAACGTCGCATCGACCTCAGGGCCTGCAAACACGACAGGTGGTAATGCAGCAACGACTGGCGGGAGTGCGAATACTGCATCAGGACCGGCGAATACCACAGGTGGTGCTGTCAAAACTGATGTCGGTGTGGGTGTCGGCATAAACGCTGGGGTAAAGCAAAATGTTGACGGCTCTGCGGGTGGCAACACCCTCAAAACCGGCGACTCAGCAGCAAACCTCGACCTCAAGAATGTCGGCAACTCGGCAGGCGGAACTGGGTACGGTGGCACCGGTGGCAACACTGGAGCAATCTCAGTTGCACCAAAAGTCGATGTCGGCACAAATGCGAGCTCAACGGCGAATGGCGGCATTGGTGGTGGTGCAAAAGTTGACAGCAAGGTCACGGGTGCCAACAC
>JAYTEB010000008.1:0-2429 GCA_043735605.1 Candidatus Lloydbacteria bacterium
CTAAAACGTGCACAGCAGACGATGGGGAGAATGATGACGAGGTCTCAGGAGGGATTGACCTTGCGGACCAGATCGAGCTTGACCTCTCTGACTTCTGGAAAGCCGCACGAGACTTACCAGACGACGAGACACCGAACTTTCCCATCGCAGACGAGACGTAGTGTGGCAATATAATCGTGAAGCAAAAATCCCCCAGCGCAACTGGCGGATTTTATTTATATTTCCTTGTAGTAGTCTTGCAAAGTTTGTTTTTTGAGTGCTTCGTATGTGCCGTCAAACAATGAAAGTCGAATACGCTCCACGAGGTTCACCGCGAAATACAGATTATGGATGGAGCCGAGCGCCGCACCGAGCATCTCGTCTTCACGAAAAAGGTGGCAGAGATACGCGCGCGTGTGGTGTGTGCAGGTATAGCAGCCACAGCCCTCCTCGACGGGAGTGTGGTCGTGAATATATTTTGCATTCATGATATGCATGCGGCCTTGCGCGGTGTAAAGCGAGCCGTTGCGCCCTAGCCGCGTCGGAGAAACGCAGTCGAATGTGTCGACGCCCGCCTCGATGCCGTAGAAAAAGTCGATGGGCTCCCCAATACCAAGCAAGTGTCGTGGTTTCCCCTCCGGAAGAATTTCATTCACCCAGCGTACCGCGGTGCCGATGTCGTCCTTACTAAACGACCCACCAATACCAAAGCCGTCAAAGTCCATTGCGCCTATCGTGCGCGCAGCCTCCTCACGTAAGTCCTGATACTTCCCCCCCTGTATCACCCCGTATAGCGCCTGCGGATTGTACGAGGGTACCCCTTGGTTTTTTTGCGACAATCTTTTGTGTTCGTCGAGGGAACGTATTGCCCATTTACGCGTGCGCTCGAGTGAAGTTTTTTGCTTTGCATGTGGGGCATGGGGCGATGTGCATTCGTCGAAGGCCACAATAATGTCTGCACCAATGTTGTGCTGTATTTGTATCGAGCGCTCGGGCGTAAAGCGATGCAAACTTCCGTCGCGGTGAGATTTGAATGTAACCCCGTCATCGTCGATGGTTGCGAGCTGCCCGTGGTCTGTGTCGGTGTCCTCCTCGTTCTCCTCCTCGGTGGCCACCTTACCTATCCCCTTGCCAAATGCCACGCCGAGGGAGAAGACCTGAAAGCCTCCGGAGTCGGTAAACGTCGGGCCGTCCCAGTTCATAAACTTCGCCAACCCACCAGCCGCCTTCACGAGCTCGTCCCCAGGTGCGAGATAGAGATGGTATGTGTTGGAAAGCACAATTTGCGCTCCCAACGTTTTGACTTGCTCCATAGTGAGCGACTTTACCGTGGCCTTCGTGCCCACGACGATAAATGCAGGGGTGTTGATATCCCCGTGTGGCGTATGTATTATTCCCGCCCGCGCAAGCGAATCCCCTCCCACTTTTTTCTCTATAGTGAATCCAAACTTTTTTTCCTTTACGTCCGTCATTGTGGCCATGACTATACCACATCTTCTCTCTGTAGCGAGTTTTGCGCGAAATCACCTCATGATATATTACACGCAGTACTGTTCATTTATTCATCAGGAAAATGCCATGCAACAATATCTTGACTATCTGCGCACCATCAAAGAAAAGGGAGTGAACAAAGAAGACCGCACTGGTACGGGGACAAAGAGTATCTTTGGCCACCAAATGCGCTTCGACCTCGCGGAAGGCTTCCCGCTGTGCACCACAAAAAAGCTGCCATTCAAAACCATTATGTTGGAACTTTTCTGGTTTCTTGCGGGTGACTCCAACCTCCGCTATCTTGCAGAAAACAACGTGCACATCTGGGACGAGTGGCCATATAAATCATTCCTTATTCGCCAAGGACTGCCTGTACCGAAAACAGATTCGGATGAATGGAAAGTTGGTATTACGGAGTTCATCGAGCAGATTAAGTCCGATGAATCTTTCGCAAAAGAATACGGTGACCTTGGGCCCATCTACGGCTTCCAGTGGCGCAGCTGGCCGACACCAAGTGGTGAACATATCGACCAAATCACACAAGTGATCGAACAGCTCAAACACAACTCCGACTCGCGCCGCATGATCGTATCTGCATGGAATGTCGCCGATATCGCAGAGATGGCGAAGGCAGGTCTCCCACCCTGCCACTGCCTATTTCAGTTCTACGTTGCGGACGGCAAGCTTTCCTGCCAGCTTTATCAACGTAGCTGTGACTCATTCTTGGGTGTGCCATTCAATATCGCATCGTACGCACTACTCACGCACATGGTGGCGCACGTTACGGGCCTTGAGGTGGGCGAATTCATATGGACGGGGGGCGACTGCCACATCTACAACAACCACTTTGACCAAGTCGACGAGCAGCTCACGCGTACACCACGTGCACTCCCCAAGCTCCTCATCAAACGAAAGGTCGACTCGATATTCGATTTCAAGTTCGAGGACTTTGAGCTTGT
>JAYTEB010000009.1:0-2418 GCA_043735605.1 Candidatus Lloydbacteria bacterium
CCCACTTAAGTAGGCTGCTACAATAGTACACATGATCCAAATCGCGGGCGGTGTTGTTTGGAACAAGCAAAAAGGGGTCGTCGTGGTAAACCAAAACCACAATTCTTGGTCACTCCCTAAGGGGCATATCGAGGAGGGGGAGGAAACACTCCGCGCCGCCATACGTGAAATACGCGAAGAATCGGGGATCCCCGAACACGCACTTCGGCTCGTACGGGAAATTGCACACTACAAGCGCAAGCGCACAAAACTCCGCACGGGAGATACCGACGAATATCGATACATCACACTCTATCTTTTCATGACAGACTGGGAGAAGCTTGCCCCCGAAGACAGGGAGAATCCGGAGGCACTTTGGATCCCGCCAGCCGTTGTCCCCGACATCCTCACAAATGTAGTTGATAAAAAAGAATTTGCGGGTATCATTGCATCAGGTGTTTTTAATCAGTGAAATGTACGTACATGAATGCCGTAACAAGAAACAGTGATAGTGAGGCGCATTTTAGAGAAGTGCAGGTGCTGGTGCTAGAAGATGAGATGCTTAAAGATGGCGTACAGAAAGATCACATGTATGCATTCATCATGAGCAATGCCCCTCTTTTTCGTTTTTTTGCAACACATCTCCCCGAAGAGCTGAAAAACATTTGGGACAACGCAAACACCGACGAAGCTTCGCGGATCGAGCTCGAGTCGCAATACGAAGAGCTACGTCGGCAAATGCAGTTAGTATTCGCGCAGCACTTTGATGCAGAGACGCAGACTGCACTCACCGAGGCAGCAGAGTGTGGGGACATCACGACTGCAGAGCGCATACTCGAGGCGCACTTTCAGCTCATTGGGCGTACCGAAGAATGAAAAAACTACCTCGAGGTAGTTTTTACTTTCTTATTTTGCCTTGTAGCCTAGGGCTTCGATTTCTTTCACTATTGCCTCCTTCGAGGTCCTTGCGTCATCGTACTCCCAATCCCCATTTTTTGCATCATAGGACACAAAAACACTCTCTACTCCGTCGACTCCCTCCGTGACCATCTGAATGCCCGTCGCGCATGCACCGCAGTGCATTCCCTCAATATCCATGTGTAATTTTTGAATAGCCATAAAAATTTGTTATTAATTTATATCAGCGTAATTTTTATTATACCATCTCGTAGATTACATTGGGACGGCATCAACATCAAATCCTACAGCTTCAAGAAATAGGTACAGGGATTGATATCGGTCCCAGATTACAAGGTCCACAAGAAGAGTCCAGGAGAGCAAGAAAAGTAGTGTGAAAATATAATGTCTTGGCGACATAATATAGAATCGCGCAAAAAAAGCATCCAAAGACAAAAGCACAAAAGGAAATAGCACGAGCAAATAGAGGGCGATATGTGACTCAAAGCTTAAAGCAATATTCCAGAATCCATAAGGGACAAAAAGGCCCAAGAGGGTCGGCAACACCGACTCGGGAGGACCCCATTTGGCAATAAACGCAAAGCCCAAATAAATCATGGTGAGCACCGTCCACACAAGCAACGAGCTTTTCATGAGTGAATAAGGGAATAAGATTTTAATTAAATTTTGCATTTTTTAAAGTTAGAATTTAACATTTCGTAAAATTAAGCAACTGTTTCTGCTGCGAGGGTCTTAGTTTTCAGTGCCCCTTCTGCTGCTTTTGATTTCATGATTGCTTTTTCGATGGGCGGAATGAAGCGCTTTAGTGTCAGCGAATTCACCACCACGGAAATCGAGCTGAAGGCCATCGCAAACCCCGCGATTTCAGGGCGCAGTGTCGCCTGTGAGAGATTGAGGAACGGTTGACCGAGCCAGCCCATGTTGGAGGAGAGATTGGTGACCCACAGTGCGGCTTGCCCCGCAGTCTGGGTGACCATAAGGTGTGCCCCCGCAGCGACGGGGATCGCAACCACGTTGTAGAAGAAGGCCCAGAAGAGATTCTGCCATACTTTCTTAATGGTCTTCGATGAGAGTTGGATGGCCGTGGCCACATCACGCAAATCGTCTTTTACAAGAATAATCTCCCCTGTCTCAAGCGCCACATCAGAGCCCGAGCCAATGGCGATACCGAGGTCTGACTGTGCCAGTGCGGGCGAATCGTTGATACCATCGCCCACCATGGCGACGACCTTCCCCTCTGCTTGAAGTTCTTTAATTTTGTTTGCTTTCTCTTGCGGGAGCACTTCAGCCAAAAATCGGTCGATGCCTACTTGCTTTGCAATAGCGGCAGCAGTACGAGGGTTGTCCCCCGTAATCATGATTATCTCCTTGCCCATGCGCTGCAGCTCGGCGATAGCCTCTCGTGCATATGGCTTGAGTGCATCTGCCATAGCGATAAGCGCGACAAGTTTACCGTCGACAACCATGTACACGGTGGTCTTTGCCTCTTCTTGGAGGCGCGTCATGAGCACCTCGTGTGCC
>JAYTEB010000010.1:0-2415 GCA_043735605.1 Candidatus Lloydbacteria bacterium
CGGTGTCTTCTTGGCGATGCTGCTCGGAGAGATAGCATACAATAGGGTTTGCACTCGCCCATGTGCGCGACTCAAAGCAAAACTGCACACGCTCGCCGCTATTTCTGTCTGCGATTGGGGGGAGTTGAAAAAAGTCTCCCACAAATATCACCTGCAACCCTCCAAACGGCTCGTCACGACGGCGCAGTGTGCGTGTGACCGTCTCCACCATTGAAAGCACGGTACCGTCGAGCATCGATATCTCGTCGATGATGAGCACCTTTGCATGCGTGAGTCGGCGCACCAACGGCTCGTTCGCCCCCATCGCGTCGAGGTCATATTCCGTGAGTGCGCGCCTGATGCCAATACCGCTCCACGAATGTATCGTCATGCCACCTACGTGCGTCGCGGCAATACCGGTGGACGCAGTGATGGCGGGGTTCACTTCGTGCTCACGCAAGTAGCGAATGTACGCATTCACCGTGTGCGTCTTTCCACTCCCTGGCTCCCCAGTGAGAAAAACATTCGCCCCCGTTTTCATAATAGTCAGCGCAGTGTCTTGAGTCATGGGGCAAGCGTACCTGCTTTGTGAAACTCAATCAAGCTACCCTACTGCGGAGCGATATATTTCCGTAAAAAAACCACACCAAAAGATGTGATTGTCTGAGATAGTGTTCAACAAAAAAGTACTGCGAACTGTTTGGCAAAGATTTCTGCCTGGGCATACTCGGGGCGGAAATTTTTCCACGCCTTCGGAATGCCATCGACTCCCACATTTGCACCAATGAGTGCGCCAACAATGGCAGCATTTGTGTCGGTGTCCCCGCCCGCATTCACTGCCTCGAGGACTCCGTCTTTGAAGTTGTCGGGATGCCGCAAGAAAGTGCCAACAACAAAAGGCATTGTCTCCGTACAGATAAATCGAGAGCCAAAGTGCTGCAGTAAGTCTTCTTTGAATTCCATGTGGCTTTGCACCTCACGAAGCGAATGTGCAAGCACACGATCCTTGGGGAGGACATATTGGCCCTCGAGTTGGTCGACGTAGTGGGCGACCTTCGCGATCTTGACCCGCATGCGGTCAGAAGAGGAGGCACTCCCCTTCACCGTATTTTCGATAATGAACATGCCGACCGCAAAGGCACTGATCCACGCTCGCGGGTCACTGTGCGTAATAGCACCAAGCTGCCGCGTATCGCGTGCAAAGTTTTTCCACGCACCAAACTCCTCAGTGCCTCGTTTTTTCCACCGCGCCGCATAGTAGAGCGCGAGCGGGGCAATCTTCATGATGACCCCGTTGCCAAGTCCCGTACCCGCTTTGTGTTCGGGTGGGGAGTGTCCATTGCGCGCCCCGTTGATGATATCTTGGATTGCAGACATAGAACCCTTGCCCCAGCCAAAGGTCGTGGTTTTCAATGCATCAACATGCAGCCGGATAGCAACGCTACGGTCCCAACCATTCGCTAGGACCAGTGACGCTGCCACAACGCGGGTCAGCTGCCAGTCGTCCGTGGTGTCGCCACGCTTCATATTTTTTGTATCTTCGTTCCGCAGTTGAATAGGATCAAGAAATGCGGTGACTCCGTGGGGGCCGACTTTTTCGACGATCGCTCTCTGCGTCATTGTCTCGACGGGCATGCCAAGGGCGTCGCCGAGCATAACACCCAGCAACGATCCATGAATTTTTTTGAACATGTGCACTCCTTGATAAATCTCACTTCTGTATATCACGCAAGAATCAGTAGGGCAAGAGGACTCTTCTGGGCGATACATTTGCTTTTTGAGAGAGCACGGGCCGCAGCGACGTGGTTTTTTCTTTCTCACGGTGGGGGTTACCACACTTCAAAGAACTCTCAATTCGTACCCTCTCTCAAGCGAGGGTTTTCTTCTTTTGAAAAACCTCGCGGTGACTTTCTTCTCCAAGCGAGGAGAGCGTCTGTTTCGGAGACTCCACAGGCGCGGAGCTCGGTCTTGTCATAGTGCATTTATACTTGACAAGTCCGCGCCGAGGACTGATTCGCCCTCCGCTGGAGAGGGCGAATGTGCCCCGAAATAGACGCTCTCCGAGCGCTATCTATATGGCCAGATTTTCTCGAGCTTTTTGATGCGACGCACATGGCGCTCGTCTTCACTGAATGGGACCTCGAGCCACAGCTTCACCGCCGCCTTTGCTTCGGCGAGTGTCATAAATCGCGCACCCAATGAAAGCATATTGGCGTTGTTGTGGTCGCGCGAAAGTTTGATGATATCGAGGCTCCCTCCGTAGTATGTCGTGCAGCGCGCATTCGGGAAGCGGTTTGCGACCATCGCCTCGCCCTGCCCTGAACCGCCGAGCACAATACCCTTTGAGCCATTCGGGTCGTGCGATACCTCACCCGCTGCAAGCTGAATGAAGTCGGAAAAGTCATCATCGGGGTCGTTTTGATGCGCCCCCATATC
>JAYTEB010000011.1:0-5792 GCA_043735605.1 Candidatus Lloydbacteria bacterium
GGGTCGTTTGAATAGACGGCGATTTTGGTGCGTGAGCCTGCTTCGCGTGCTATTTCCTTCAGCTCCACGATACCCGTCGACACTTCCGGTGCCTCAAGCGCAAACAGTGCGCGGATAAAGTTGGGGTGTGCACGCGAGAGGCGGAGATTCACCCCGCGAGGAGAGTCTTCGACTGAGTAGAGGTAGCTCCGCAAGCGCTCTCCAGTGCGGTAGCGCTCTCCGGGGATTTGGTCTTCATATGCGAGGAGGCCCGTCGCACGTCCGAGGTCGATAAAAATATTGCCCCGTTCGATGCGCTGCACGATTCCGGTGACGATTTCCTCGCCCTTCTGCGCAAACTCGTCGAGCATCGACGTTTTTTCAGCTTCACGAATTTTTTGGATGATGACCTGCTTTGCCGTCTGTGCCGCGATGCGCCCGTAGTCGTCCTTTGCTTCGAGATTGAAGATGAGCTCTTCGCCAAGCCCCGAATCTTTTTTGATGAGTCGCGCGTCCTCGATCATGATGTGGTGCTCGGTGTTGAAGCGCACGCGGGTGTCGATGTCTCCCTCTCCTTCTGCCCCAACGATAGGGAGAGGTGTGGAGACAAATGGGCGCATTGGTGCGTCGTCCATTTCTTCCTCGCCCTCCATAGGCTCGCGCACCATCGTCTCGTCCACAACGATTTTGACCTGCTCGAAGTCCGTCTTGCCGGTGTTCATGTCGAGCTTCGCACGCACAATCTGCCCCTTCTTTCCGTAGTCCTTCTTGTACGCCGCCGCAAGCGCTGCCTCGATAGCGTCGATGATCTTCTCTTTCGATATTCCCTTCTCTTGCTCGAGCTGCTCGAGCGCCGACTTCATTACTTTGAGATCCAACATATATAGTACAATTTATGAGTAATTGATAATCAATAGTGAAAAACTTTGAGAAATGGATGAGATTCGAGACGTGGAGAAAGCGACGAGGAAGACTTATTCGTATAAGTTGACCGAGTCGCAGGGGCTCCACAACGAAGAAGCTCGCCGTTTATAAAAGTTTTTTGAAAAAATTAAAACAGCGTACCGTAAAGTACCCTGTCTATTACCCTGAAGTATACAAGTACACAGACTTTTGTCAAAACTTGCATATTACACAGAGTTGTTATATAATATAACCATACGTTCATTGAGTATAAAGAGTGCGCCTGAGCAGAAAATGGTGGACCAAGGTCTGACCTCAGTCTTGGGAGGTGCGTCCAAGTAATGGAGAACCTTGAAGAAGTTGTCCACCATTTTCTGCTCTGGCGCAACCAATTTCGGTAAGGCTCGGGCACCGCTACCCGCAAGGAGTAGCACTTGATAGGAGTATCCTATGAGTATCGCAACAGCCAAGCAGGCGGTGCACACGATGGCCGTCATCGAACAGCAGAACCCCAGCCGCGAGGACTACGAAGTGCTTCATGCTGGTTTCCTCGCCGCGCTGATACAGGCGGCGAGGCGCGGCAAACTCGACGACCTTGCCCATTTCCGCAAGGTGATTGGGCTTGGTATCTTTGAGTTGGTCGTACCCCATGTCCGCTGCAGTGCCAGTGTCGCGTTCCGTGTCGGTGACCGCTTTATTGTGGACGAGTCCGCCGAAGTTCCGATTTCGTTCCTCAACGAGAATTGGAAATCGTGGTTTGGGGATATGGTGGTCGGGGCAACGGAAGCGTGCGACCTCGAAGTGCACAAGCTGACAGAGGATTCGCTCGACAAACCCATCATCGAGGAAATCGGTCAGGAGTTGTGTGAAACGAGTCCTGCCGTGCTCTACGCCATGATGAAAAATGGGCATTTGTCGAAGGACAAGTGGTACCTGCTCTACATGAAGGACATCAACGGCGTTCGTCGCGCGGTCGGCGTGTGTTGGCGCGTTGGTGGCTGGCGCGTGGACGCGTACTCCGCCTCGTGTCCTCTCGGGTGGGGTGCTGGCGGCCGCGTGGTCTCACGCAAGCGCTGTGTTACTCAGTCCTGATACTCCTGACACTCAGACTCTTTGACCACTTGACCCTTCGGGCAGCGATGCTCGTGGGTTATTTTTTTATGCTACACTCTATAAGAATTTATGTGCAACAGAATGGTCACGGCTTTTCTGCCATGAGTTTAAGATATTTTTTGCGAGAATCCTGCTTGGTACGTCTTGCATGAGTGTGCAAAAAATATTCTTTTAAAAAACAACATAATTGGTACAGAAAACTCATGGGCTTCGATGCCCCAAAGAATATACAGCCCCAAGAGGACTCGAGGGGTGGTGCGGTGGTATCTGTGGATGGTCAGTCACGCAAGTGTGAGGAAGATTGTTGCGCCGACTCACTCTTCTCCTCTGGTGCAATACCACCTATAATAGAAGGAGCCAAGATATGCTCGTACAAGAAAGCAAATTAAAGAAATTTATACTCGATTCGGGGCTGGCCTCGCGCGCGGAGATACTCGTGGCCGAGAAAGACGCCGACAAAGAGGGGGGGAGTGTGGGCGACGTTTTGGTGAAGCAGGGGAAGATCTCTGCGGACGACCTGCGCCGCGTGCAGGCATATATTTTGGGGATTCCTTTTGTAGACCTGAAGGGGCAAAAAATAGATTTTGCGATCCTCTCCCTTGTGCCCGAGCCCATTGCTCGCAGACACAACATCGTCGCATTTCGCAAGACCGACTCCGGACTTGAAGTTGCGATGCTCGACGTGGATGACCTCGAGGCTATCGACTTTGTGCGCAAAAAGGTGGGCACGCGCATCCTCACGCGCCTCACCGACCAGGAGTCTGTGAAGAGCGTGCTCTTGCAGTACCAAAAGTCACTGAAGGCAGAGTTCGGTGACATCATTCAGCAGGAGGCGCAGACGATAAAAATGCTCGCGGATGATGAAGACAATCCTGCATCCGAAAAGGATCTCAAGAAACTTGCCGAAGACTTGCCTGTGGTGCGCATCGTCGACACGCTACTCAACCATGCGATCATTCAGAATGCATCGGACATCCACATCGAGCCGATGGAAAACCAGCTCCTCGTGCGTTACCGCATCGACGGCATACTTCACGACGCGATGGTGCTGCCACGCGACTCGGCTCCCGGTATTACGGCGCGTATTAAGGTACTCTCTAATTTAAAGCTCGACGAAAAGCGCCTTCCCCAAGACGGCCGTTTCAAGATTCAGCTCAATGCGGAGAAGGTGTCATTTCGTGTGTCGACCCTTCCGACGCATCATGGAGAGAAGACCGTCATGCGCTTGCTCCGCGAGTCCTCTGGGGGGTTTACGCTCGAGTCGCTCGGCTTCCACGGGCAGGGGCTCGAGGCACTGCACGACGCGATGAATCAACATGTGGGAATGCTGCTCGTGACGGGCCCCACCGGCTCTGGAAAGACCACCACCCTCTATACGCTTTTGGATATCCTCAATACTCCTGACGTAAATATTTCCACCATTGAAGACCCCGTCGAGTATCAGATGCCTCGTGTGAACCAGACCCAAGTGAAGCCGGAAATAGGACTTACCTTTGCGATGGGACTCCGTGCACTACTACGCCAAGACCCCGACATCATCATGGTGGGAGAGATTCGCGACGGTGAGACCGCATCCCTCGGCATCAACGCCGCACTCACGGGCCACCTCGTGCTTTCCACCCTCCACACTAATTCTGCCGCGGGTACCATCCCACGCTTTACCGACATGGGTGCCGAGCCTTTCCTCATTATCTCCACCGTAAACGTGGTCATAGGTCAGCGCCTTGTGCGTAAGCTCTGTGGCACAAAAGAAAAGTACACGCTTTCAAAAGGCGAGATTGATGCACTGGGAAAAAAGGCAGACATGAAAAGAGTGATGGACGCACTCAAGGCCGAAGGCATCGTCGGGAAGGACGCCACGTGGGAGTCCATACCGTTTTATAAAGCAAAATCGTCCCCTGAGTGTGACGAGGGATACAAGGGGCGTATTAGTATCCACGAGGTGTTGCAAATGACTTCGGGAATTCGCGAGCTCGCAGTGGTGAATGCCTCGGCAGAGAAGATCGAGACGCAGGCACGCAAAGAAGGAATGCTCACCATGCTCGAAGACGGGATTTTTAAAGCCGCCCAAGGTTTAACTACCATCGAGGAGGTTTACCGAGTCGTAAGCGAATAACGTTAAATTTCGCACCTCGCTTTGTTGACTTCAAAAAAAATTCGACAACGTATGAAGCATACGTCTTACGAATATTTTTTCTTGTCGCCTCGCGATGTACCGAAATTTAACGTTATTCGATTCGGCAAGCAAAAATTAGGGAAATTTTCCCAACTCTTATTTAGGAAAAAGACATTGAGGAGTTTGACAACTACTAACCAAAATGTATACTTTGGTTATGAATACAAAAACGGTCATCAATATTAAGATTGATAAAAAACTCAAGGCAGATGCGCAGCGTGTGGCGGGGATTTTAGGGCTTCCGCTTGGCACGGTCGTGAATGCGCAGTTACGTGACTTTGTGCGTGAGGAGCGAATTGTCTTTTCAAATCCCCCCACCCCAAACAAAAAAACAGAGGCACTTCTGCTCTCCGCATTGCACGACGCAAGGTCAGCAAAGAATGCCTCCCCTGTGTTTGCGTCGGGAAAGACCATGGATGCCTACTTGTTGGCTCAGCAAAAGTAGGCAATGAGAAAATGCAAATAATTCTCCACAAAAGTTTTGTAAAATCATTTATGAAACTCCGCCCAGGTGAGCAGGAAAAGTTTCGTGAACGCAGGGACATTTTTCTTGATGATACGTTTCACCCTCTTTTAAATAATCACGCCCTCCACGGCAAGTTTGCAGGTGTGCGCAGTATCAACATCACGGGCGACCTTCGTGTGCTGTATGTGGAGCTCGACGCGCGCGTTGTCGAGTTCCTCACCATCGCCACTCATGCCGAGTTGTACTCGTGAGCGCGCGCTACGCGGGATAGAAAATATCGAGTAGTGTGGTGAGGTCCGGTTTTGCTTTTTCTCCACTTACGATGCGCTGGTGTATTTCGGCGGGAGTGAGCCAGAAGGCCTCGGTGAAGTCGTCGTGATTCCAATTTGGCACCGCCTCCGCGCTGATCTCGTAGACCTGCATAAATGCAGCGACGCCGTGCTCGTGTGGCGTACACTTTCCGAGCAGCTTCCACGGTACATTACCAACGTCGATGCCCAACTCTTCGGATGTTTCACGCGCAAAGGAAAAGTCGTATGTCTCCCCACTCTCCACGTGCCCACCCACGGAGAGATCGAGTGCATTGGGAAAGATGCGCTTATTTGGCCCACGTAGCGGTATCCACAGCTGCCCACTGGAGTTTTTCACAAATGCATTCACCACACGAAAGTTTGAGAGCCCTTCTCTATACACCTCGCTCCGCCACTTGCGCGAAATGACATTGTCCTCCCGGTCAACTAAGTCTAAATATTCATCCATACTCAGCAAATATAACATAAATCATAGAGCATAAATCTATGCAAAACTACGCAAGTTTCTCAAAATCTACGCAAATAAGCATTTTATGGTGGGTCGCACTCTGCGGTATAAGGCCCATGCGCTCTATATATATGAAGCGTGGAATGGGAGCTATGCCACGGTCTTTCCTTCTTCGGAGAGGATGGCTTGTTCAATCTCTTGTTTAATTTCAGTAATATCGATTTTTTCTTTCATTTTCTCAAGCTCGGTGTCTACTTTTGCAATACCGATCTCATTGTGTATTTCGTCGAGCATGTTTAATCAATTATTCCTCGGGGCTCTGCCCCGGGGTAGCCATCTCGGAAGGGTTTGGGAAACCTGAGGTTTCCCAAGGTACAATGGTCAAATGTCCGAACA
>JAYTEB010000012.1:0-2399 GCA_043735605.1 Candidatus Lloydbacteria bacterium
GGTGAGAGCACCGTCAGTGTTGGTGTCTCCACCCACAATGTCATCAGCTATGGAAGTAAAGTAGATTGGGCTTGCTTCCACTCCTTCTGCTTGCAAGGTACCGGAGACTGATAGCATTGTGGTGTAGCTGAATTTCACGACTACGCCAGGCTCGATGGTGAGGGTGACGCCCGCAGGGATGGTGAGGTCACTGGTAATAACGTATGGGCTGTCAGCGAGTGTCCACGTGGTGTATCCAGAGAGAGTGCCAGATACGGAGGTTGCGGCGAGGGCAATGTTGGTGCTGAAAAAGAAGAGGAAAATCGTAACAACAACAGCGAAAATACGCATAGGAATATGGTGATGGTGAATAATTAGTTAGTGCTAAAACTACTCAGGATTCTTGAAAGTGCAAGCAATAATAAAGATACCCTCTATCCCAACTCTGAAATTCGGTCATACCTGCCTCTGCATGGTAAAATGGGTGGATGATAGAGATATTTATTGGGGAGGATACCCAAAAGGCAAAGAAAGCCATGCGGGCAGCTGTGGACGGGGCGCTTCTAGCTTCGGGGGCTAGTAATGCGCAGCGTTTTTCTGACGTCGGGTTTGACGCTTCTGTGGCGCGGGAGGCAATATTTGCCCAAAATCTCTTCGGGGAGAAAAATACCCTTGTTTTTGATGGTATTTTGGATATGAAAGAGTTTGGTAGCTTCTATTTTGAGGATATGGCTACTACCTCAAATAGTATATTCATTCGTGAAACGGCTCCAAACAAGGATATTTTAGATATTTTTAACAAAATAGGTACGATTCACGACTTTCCAATTATTAAAAAGACTAAATTTGAAAATAACTTTGCTCTTGCCGATGCGATTGCTCTTCGTGACAAGAAAACTGCATGGGTACTCTACACAAAGGCACGAGAAAAAGGCTCTGTTGCTGAAGAAATCCATGGTCTGGTCTTCTGGGCGACAAAACTACTCTTTCTGTGTGCACATTTCCCCAAAGAAGAAGCTATAAAGGCGGGAGTAAGTGTAAATAACTACCAAAGGTATCTTTCAGGGTCAAAGAAGTTCCTCGGAAGCGAGCTTACTGAGAGGCTCCGCGAACTCCGCGACATATACCACAAGGCACACCGTGGCGAAGGGGACTTTGACGCCATGCTCGAGCAGTATATTCTCAAGATTTAGTTTTTAAAATGATGGACAACTTTAGTAATTCCGAAATTTTTGAAAATGCGGAGATTTCGAGGCGACGAGGTGTGCGTACTCGAGTGGGCGTACTCCCCGTACGTCCCTCGGGTCGCACACCGAAGTCAACAAAGAAATCACCCATTTTCAGAAATTCGGTGTAAAAAAAGTACCGGCAGGCACCGGTACTAAATGTTGGAGGAAAACTATGGATTTTGATTGTGTAAAGAACTACTGCTTGTCGCAATAGTCCTTTAGAAAAAGTGAGACCATTTGCAATTCGCGTCTGGGACAATCATACATGTGTCCCTTAAAGACATCAAGGACACACTGTGGATAACTCAAGGACATTGGTAATAAAAAACACATTAACTATTTCGTCAATGTGTTTTTTGTAAGTTTATGAAACCGCAGACAACTTCTTCAAGCGTGGGTCACTCAAAGCCAAGGCCCACCTTAGTCCGCCAAACGTTTGTTTATGTGTTTTTC
The DNA here is from genome assembly GCA_043735605.1 of Candidatus Lloydbacteria bacterium. Taxonomy (GTDB): domain Bacteria; phylum Patescibacteriota; class Minisyncoccia; order Phycocordibacterales; family UBA6899; genus MHLP01. The sequence continues at coordinate 1,662 of JAYTEB010000012.1, forward strand.
TACTTCCTTAAAGACGAGGTACGGCGCTTTTCGGCCGTTGAGTTTCACTACTTTGTGCCCGTGTTTTTTGAGGTAGGAAACAATGGGGAGCGTGCGCTCTTTGTATTCCACCAAGCGCTTGGGGATGATTTTCGGGTCGTCCACTGAGCGGCGATAGAGCGAGCCAGCGCAGCTTGGGCAGTATTTTGGGGTTTTTGAGGGATAATACTCTGCCAAGAGTCCTGTTTTGCAATAATTACACAGTCTGCGCTTACTATTTCTCGCGAGAGAGTCTTTTTCGTCCACATCGAGCAGAAAGAAGAATACGCGGTCTTTCCCGTAGAGTTTTTCAAGCTTGGGTACGAGCCCTTCTGCCTCGTACATTGTGCGAGGGGAGCCAGAGTAGACAATACCGAGGCCCGCCTTAGCGAGCTCACTCGACTTTTTTGTGACTTCGCCAAGCACAAAACTTGGAGAGTTGAGGAGCCCGCCGTCAAAGAGCTTGCGTTCCTTGGCGACCAGAGCCTCTTTTTGGCGCTTTGGGTCATGCCAAATCGACTCCAAAAGCTTCCCCGTGTCGAAATTCACCAATCCAAACGTATTTGCGACTAAATTTGCCTGAGTGCCCTTGCCACTCCCAGGGAGCCCGTACAACGCAACAACAATTTTTTCTCTTTTCATGGGGGTATTGTAGCGAAAAAGTATTGACTTTGCACACAAAAAGCTACAGTCTGAGTCAGGATTCATTGTCACGGAGTA
>JAYTEB010000013.1:0-5774 GCA_043735605.1 Candidatus Lloydbacteria bacterium
CTCGTAGGAGATAAATTGACCAGCCGGAAGTTTTTGTGACTCAATGCTACTTTTCACCCCATCGACTGCCCCCACAATATCTCCACCTTGAAAATTCGCACTGACCACAAGTAGGCGCCTGCCTCCTTCGTGACTAAATTTATTTCGTCCCGCATCAAGACGAAGTTCCGCAACATTTCCAAGTGACTCTACATTTTCAAACGGAAGCGCGATGTCGCGTATTCCGTCACTATTTGCCCTCCATGAAGGGTCGTAACGCAGCGTCACGGGTGTTCTTGCTGGTCCCTCTTGTACCTGTCCTATGCGTACCCCAAGTAGCCCCTCTTCGAGTTCTTCCGCAACTTCTCCGCTTGAGATACCGTAGTCGGCAAGACGATTGCGATCTGGATATATACGCAATTCGGGAAGCATCACCTCTTTCTGCACTTGTGGATTTTTTACCCCGGCTTGTTTTGATAATTCAGTTCTGATAAGCTCGCCGGTTTGCTTCAGATCCTGAAGGTTGTCGCCGTAAACCTTTATGACGATTGGTGCGCGTACACCCGAAAGCAATTCTTCAACACGATGGGTAATTGGTTGTCCGACAGAGAAATCTGCACCAGGAAAACGATCAATCACTTTTTGAATCCTCGCAAACAGCACCGCTGTTTCGCCCTCAAGTCCATCCTTAAATTTCACTTGGATCTCGCTCGTATTCGCACCGCTATCATGAGGGTCTGCCCCTGCACGTCCAGTAATGTGTCCCACACTCACCACTCCGTCAATCTTTCCGATTTCCTTTTCGACACGAGATACGAATGCATTGGAAGTACCGAGATCGGTTCCCACGGGAAGTACGGCGGAAATCGTTGCCGAGCCCTCGTTGAATGGAGGTATACCCTCCTTTCCTGCGACATAGTACAAGCCAACAGTGAGCACAGCACCAACAACGGTCACCATGCTGAGGGTGCGCATATGAGCGATGCCCCACATTATTGGGGCGGTCATTTCTTTTTTCACAAATGTTACGAACGCCGTGTCGCCCTCATGCCCTTCGAGATGCTTTGGCGTAAGCAGTAATCCGCAAAGTACTGGGGTCACGGTGAGTGAAATAAGGAGTGATGCAAGAAGCGCGACAAGATACGCACCACCAAGTGATGCGAGTAATCGCCCTTCCACTCCAGGAATAAAGAAGACGGGCAAGAAGACGATGACCACCAATACAGTGGCGACTAGGATCGAACGCAACACTTCACGCGTACCTTCAAAAACAACGCGGTGCATCGGTTCTTTCATTCCTGACGCCTTCCACTCACGCAAGCGCCTAAAGACATTTTCCACACCGACGATGCCGTTGTCGACAAGTTCTCCTACTGCCACTGCAATGCCCCCCAATGTCATGACGTTGACCGAGAAGTCGAGTGCGCGAAATACAATTGCGGTAACCAGGATGCTCAGTGGTATTGATATGAGCGTAACGATTGTCACACGGACATGCATCAGAAAGAGTGCGAGAATCAGCGCAACAATAACGATTCCCTCTAGTAGCGCGGAACGCACATTCGAAAGTCCTGCATTGATAAAGCTTTCTTGTCGGAAAAGGTCGTTCTTCAGTACCACACCCGCAGGAAGAGACCTCTCGATACCAGTGAGTGCGTCGTCAACCGCCTTTGTCACCTCAAGGGTTTCTGCGTCTGGTTGCTTCGCGATACGCAGAATGACACCTGGCTTGCCGTTTATGGTCGCACCGCCCCGAACAGGACTTACCCCTTCTGCAACCGTTGCGATATCAGCAAGTCGTACCCCACGTCCTTCCCATGTCGCAATACCCACTTCTTCAATCTCGGCAATTTTTTGCGGAGCGACAATGATGCGTAGTGGATACTCCCTTCCCCCCTGCACAAGCAGTCCCCCGCTTTTATTTGCAAGTATGGATGAGAGCTTTGCCTCGACGTCAGCAATGGTTATTTTATATCGCCGCATTGCTTCCGGGTCAAGATTTACTTGCCACTCTTTCACGTCTCCACCAAGTACGATAATGTCGCTTACGCCAGGCACGCGAAGAAGCGCCGGGCGCACCGCCCAGTCTGCGATAGTACGAAGTTCTTTTCCATCTATGCTTCCCTCGGGTGCAGTAAGTCCAACCCACATGATCTCACCCATAATAGAGCTCACTGGTCCAAGCACCGGACGAACACCCGGTGGAAGGTCGAGCCGCGAAATACGCTCTTGAATGATTTGGCGATTACGGTAAATGTCCGACCCCCAGTCAAATTCTGCCTGTACAATCGCAAGCCCAAATGATGCTGTGCCCCGAACACGCGATACTCCCGGCGCGCCGGCAACAGCATTTTCAACAGGTGCGAGCACGAGACGCTCTATCTCCTCGGGTGCAAATCCCTCCGCCTCGGCAAATACCGCGACAGTAGGCTTGTTGATATCAGGGAGCACGTCCACCTTCATGGTGAGAAAACTCCATACACCAAGACCTGCGAGCACGCATGTTCCTGCGATAATCTTCCACTGATGTTTCAGGGAATAAGAGATGATTGTATTTAACATATGCTTATTTCTAGTGAGGATGTCCACCGCCATCTCCGTCAGTCGTGGCAGGCTTCTCAGTAATAATTACTTCTGCGATGCGCATTCCCTCTTTGATGTCATTGGACGCAAGCGAAATATATGTTTCACCAGTACTTAGCCCTTCAGATATTTCTACCGCATCGCCAAATGTTCGACCGGTGCGCACGGCACGAGCTGAGACAATTCCTCCATCACCCACAACCCATACGTGGGGAGAATTATCTTCATCCCAAAAAACTGCATCGAATGACACTACGATTGATTGGTTAGTGCGATTCTCAGGGATCACGCGCACAGAAAGATGGGCTGGCCAGTCGATAGAGGTTGTAAATTTTGCATCCGCAACAAATGTTCCGTTCCCGTCAAGGGCAGTGCCCACACCAACGATCTCCGCAGTTTTGATATCTTTTGCAAATCCGGGTCGAGAAATGCGCACCATATCACCCTTTTTGGGTACTTCGACGTTACTCGGAATACGAAAACGAACTATTTTATCAGTTTTGAGTCCCGTACTGATAGAGGCGACAGACTCCGACGGGGTAACAAAGTCTCCCGCTTGTTTCGCAATAGATGACACATATCCACTCTTGGGAGCTATGATATTTGCACCTCCCGTAATGGCGTTTGTGACTGCGCGGTAGGATGCCTCTGTTGCCAATACTTCATTCTCTGCAAGTACTTGATCGCGCTGTAGTGCGGTGAGGCTATTTGAGACGTCGCGCGTACGCTCAGCGTATGCTTTTTGTTTTTCAGACATACTGAGCTGTGCGGTGCGATACTTTTCGACTGCGCCACTAAATGTATTTTGATCCTCGATAATCGTTTTCTTCAGCACGGAAAGTTGTATATCTGTGTATGCTTGGTCGGCAATACTTGCAGATACGAGACGAAGTGCCGTTGAAAAATATGTATTTCCAGACTGCTCAGGTATGGTGTCTCCGCTGAGCCCCTTGAACACGCTATCAAGATCGGTCACATACAACTCGCGCAATGATGAGCTGAGAACACCGAAATTACTTTTCAGTGTGGTCGTGTAGAGACGATTCTGCTTGTGGAGAATCAATGCATCGACTCCCGATGCAGAAAATTCAGGGAATTCTTTTGCAATAGCCTGACGCAACACACTGCGCAGGTATTCGGCATTTGAGTTCATTAATGTTTCTGCTTGGGTAAGCGATTGCTGTGCCGCATCAGTATTTGCAAAGGTGTCATTCTGCCTTGCTGTTTGTGCGACAAACTGCTTTGTTGAAGAAGCATTTGCTCGCGCGCGGGTAAGTGCCTCGGTTTGGTCGGCAAGTGTTTTTGCGAGGTCGGGAGTAAGGGGAGTTGCCGAGAGTCGTCCGAGCACTTGCCCCTGCTCTACATATTGTCCGATCGTCACCTCCCACGACACGATACTTCCTTCTCGTGGAGCTTGTATCTCGGCATCATTGGGTGAAATAATCTCACCAGGCCATGATGCTGCGGTCGCAAACGATGCAGTTTCTGAACCCACCGTTTGTGTTGCGAGAGATAATGCACCCGGAGTGTTCTTGTCGCGCGCATCGCTCACTTGCACATTGCTCGACGAAGTAACTTTTATTGTAATCCAAACAAGAAGAAACAGGACGAGTATCATCCATGTGTACTGCGTAATAACCGGGAGTTCCCTAAAACGACCCCAGTGGCGTGTAATGTGTTGTTTCATGCTAAAGGTTATTAGTCTGTATGTGCAGCTTTGCCAGAATCATCATGTGCAACTGTGGTGGCTGGCTCAAGTGCTGCATGCTCCTCGGTAGTATGACCATCAGCATTTGTACTTTCGCCAGAGCGATTCATTGTTGAATAACCGATGAGTGCGATGACTCCAATAATCGCCGGGATGAGGAAATACATTGATTTGTTCATAGGAGAAATTTATATACACAAAATAAAGGACAACCAAAATAGGTTGCGAAAAATACGCGTGCTGAGTGCTCACGCAAACATATAAAATGCTAAATCAGCAAAACTATTTTTTGTGCTTTGGGAGGCGGGGCGAAGCCAATTGTGTGTATCGGCAAAAGTGCGGTATTGTGCAGTGTTTGATTATCCAAGTGAGTTACCCTAAAGAGCGCAGGGGTATATGAAATATCTTGTTGTGCAGATTCTTTTTGAATAAACTGATGTATTTCTGTCGGGCAAACACTGTGTTTTGCTTCTTCGGAGTGATCAGCGGGGAGGTCGTGGTGAACCGGAGTACTGGTTGATGCAAATACTTGTGGAATAGTCGACAGAAAAAGGAGATGAAAAGATGCGAACGAAACTGCAATAATCATTGCGGTCTTTTTCACATTTGTGAGATTGTGTTGTCTCGTAAAATTCATTTTGTGTACATGCATAATAGCGCGAATTGGTCGTTATAACAACTCCCAACAATCATATCCTCATCAATCTGCGGATTCAATTTCATTTGATCAATTTCTTGTTTTTGTCAGAAAGTATATTCAAACACAATTGTTTAATTTCGGGATCTTGCAAAGTTGCATTTTTGCACATAAGCATTGCTCCTGCGTGATGAGGTATCATCGACCGTAAAAACTGCTTATCCGAAATAAAAGTTTGATTTTGTATAAACACAAATGATGTGACCAGCAGAATAGCACTACCCACCATAAGCAGTGTGTTCATTTTCTTATTTCCATACATTTCACTCATGAGAAGTAGCTCCAAGATGATCATTGGAGAAGTCATAAGTGCCGTCATATAAAATTGGTTGATACTAAAAAAGATATTAGCGGGGGAATCAACCATTGCAAACATGAGTATGTACATCGCAACAAATGACAAGAAAACCATTAGTGACAAACGCTTGTACTGATCGAAGCGCCCTGTTTCCATTTGCATAAATTTGATGTTACTTTTAGATATTACTTATTACTATTCTAATCTGCATGTATGAAAATTGCATGAACTGAGCTGGACTCCTACGACTTTCTGCCGCCTGAATCTTGACGCGCCCTAGTCAGATCACAGATATTTTTCTGCTAAAAAATTCTGCCGACACCGACTCACTCGCCTTCGTTCGCTCCGTCTCTGAGTTGCTCCATGTGTTCGCAATTCAGCGCCTTTGTAACTTATTGTTGACAGTGCGGGAAGGCATGGCCACCCGCACGTCGCTCCTCGAAAATGAAAACACCAGATGACTGGTGCTTTCATTTTGCTCGGAGCTAGTGCGGGTAGGGAGAATCGGG
>JAYTEB010000014.1:0-5756 GCA_043735605.1 Candidatus Lloydbacteria bacterium
CCGATGCCGATACCTGGGCCTATCATACCGAGTCCTACTGCGAGTCCTGCGCCGATAAGCTTTGCTGATTCGATGTCCATAAATTTATTTATTATGATGATAATTGAATAATCAAATTGAATGCGCCACTATAGCACACATTGCCTAATGCTCCGTTTTGGCCATTGCCATTTTTACGAAAAAGAGCGTTAGCAAAGAAAAGACAACCCCCTGCAGTAGTCCGACGAACATTTCAAAGACCATGAAGGGCGCAGGAAGTAGGTAGGGAACAAAAAATGTCAAAACACCAATCAGGATTCCTCCCGCAAAAATGTTACCGAAGAGACGGAAGGAGAATGAGACAAGGCGAATGAGCTCTGAGACAAGCTCGATGAGTCCGACGAAAAATCCCATAAACGAATGGAAGTTGAAAAAGCGGCCCAAGTAACGGATGCCGTGCGTGCGCAACCCCGTAATCTCTATGGTAAGAAAAGCGATGATGGCGAGTGCAAGCGTGGTGTTGAGGTCCGCGTTCAATGAGCGAAAGAGCGGCACCTCATGCCCATGCGCATTGACGACGATACTTTCTACGCCAGGGATGAATTCAAGGAAGTTGGCGAAAAAAATAAAAAATACGAGCGTCATGAGGAATGGGAAAAATTTGTCGGCAACACCCTTGTTGTTATCAAGGTTTTCCAAGATGAAACCATGATAACCCCCAATGACTGTTTCGAGTGCCAGCTGAAACTTGCCTGGATGAAGGCGGATGCTTCGCTTTACAATATAGGCAAAGATGAGGACGGTCAGTAAGACGACAAAGCCCATAATGAGGGAATTGGTAATAGGAAAGCCCATAAAGTGTGTGAGCTCTTGTGCGGCTATTGATACGTGGAAACCTCCTTCCATAAGTGGCTACACGTTAGCACAGAAAGAGGAAAATTCAAATGAGCTTTACATTGACAGATTTGCTGAACAGGAGTATAATTTAGTCTGGTTCTTTCACTATTTCACTCACAACCACAGAAAAAGGAGCTATGTATGACCCTCGCATTGACTCAGGAGGACGAGCAAATCATTGTCGAGCTGCGTGCAGCAAACATTCTCAATGAGGTGCATGCAAGCAGGATGAATGCCCCGAGTGGGTTCATGGCGCTGCTTTGCTCAGACTGCGACCACATCCGCGACAAATTCGACTTCCTCACTCGCCTTTGTGAAGATCAGTCGGGTGGTGAGCGCGTCCACCTTTTTTCCTGTCACAGTGGCGGGATGCTGCTTTCGCCGACATCCCCCACAAAGAAGCGCGACGTTGAGCACGAGATCTACAGCGAACACATCGCAGATGCGATGAAGCTAAAGGGGCTCAACCTTCTCGTGTCGAAGTGCCATGCACCCTGCGGTGCTGCGTACGCGAAGGGGCTCAACTTTCACCAAGTGCTCCGGCACACGTTCGAAGGAAAGCAGTACGTGAAGGGTATGCTCCCCCATCTGCGCGTCGCAGTATTTGTGCAGATTTTCCACGCCGACGGGCGTAAACGCACATACTCGGTCGAAGGCAAGGTGTGGTGGGAATACGCGAAACGCAAACAACTTTTTTGACCACAGGGGTACCCCCAAGCCGCATGATGCGGCTTTCTTTTTGCCTTTTTTTAGCTGCGCGCTATACTGTCATGCATTAGTCATCACTTTCCCTTATGTCACAAGGAGCACAACAATTTGGTACCACCATCAACTGCATGGACGGGCGCGCCGTCGAAGCGACTGTCGCTTGGATGAAGGAGGAGTATCACCTCGACTTCGTGGACGCCATTACCGAGCCAGGCCTCGATGCATATCTTGGAAAAGTGGATGCAGCACAACGTGCATGGCTCAAACGCAAAATCGAGATTTCTGTCGTCAACCACGGTTCGCGCACCGTCTCCGTCGTGGGGCATGACGACTGTGCGGGCAACCCCGTTTCCATCGAAGAGCACAAAGGGGATATTTTGCGCGGTGTGCGTCTCGCCCGTGAGCTCGTAGGAGAAATAGACCCCGCACTTACCGTGGAGGTGTTTGGCTTGTGGTCGCACGCGACCGTAGACCCGAAGGTGTGGGTGGTCGAGCGGGTAGACTAAGAGCCCTAAGTGAGGGGGTGAGTACTATATCGCCATGAGGTTTTCAGTGCCAACCCCTGGCATGCCTATGATGTAGTGCCCCGCGCGGTCACGCACCCATGTGAATTGGCCCACGATAAACCAGTTGTTCCAGTCAAAGATGAGACCCTCGTCCCAGAAGCCTATCATCATTGTGGCGCCCGCCACGTTGCCCCTTCCACACCAGTCGAGACAGTATGGGATTTTGTCGAGCACCACGCTGTCGGCGCTACGCACGAGCTGTATCTCCTCCCCCGCGTCCAGAAGCCCGTCACCAAATGCGGCGACGGCATTGGCGGTGTAATTTGAAAACACCTCTGCCGCACTTGCTATCACATAATACTGATGTGCGAGGATGGTACCCGAGAGAGGTATCACGAGCCCGCCGTCTAGAGTTTGGAGCACGAGTCCGTCGAGCGAGAGCGGGCCGTCGGTGCGGTTTTGTATTTCGAGCCACTCGTCTCCTGATGATGCCACCGTGCCCGACCATGCCACCTCGGTAATGCGAATGTCTGATGCCGTGGGTGGGGCAGGAGGTGGTGGGGGTGGAAGTGTCACCAGGAGAGTGAGCTCGGTCGAGCTTGATACGTTCCCCGCCTCATCCGTCGCCGTGAGGATGAGTGTGGTGGTTCCCTCGGAAAGCATGAGGGCGAAATTCCAATGCGCGTCGACGCCCACATCAAAGAAATGTGCGGTGGTGGTCGCGTCGTCTATCGCGAGGAGCGTCACAGTGGAGCTCGCCTCTCCAGTACCATCGAATACCACACTTGTAGTCGAAATTCCCAATATCCCGCCTTGGACAAATAGACTTCCTTGGAAGCTGAGGACTACGGGCGCGTCTGGTGCGGTCGTGTCGAGTACGGGTGGTGGAGGAAGTATGACGACCGGCGGACTTACTGGTCCGGCTCCCACATGGGGATCGGGCGCGGACCCCTGCGGCACACCATAGTCGATGCGCACTGCGACAGCAGGAGTGGGTGGGGTCGGCACCACTGTACTCGCCGATACCGCGGCGATGAGTGGCGTCGTCGAGGCACCCAGCACTTCCCCACTCTCTGCACTTGCAATTTGGGAAGCCTCCGCGAGCGCGATCCTCTGTAGTACTACCCGCGCAGCCAAGAGCTGTGTGATGAGGTGGGTGAGGTCGGTGCGCGTACGCTCTACAGTTTCATTTGTCTTGGTGATGGCAGTGCTTGCGAGCTCTTCTGTTTTTTCAGCAATTGCGATGCTCGCACGCGCTCCGCTCATAGTGACCATTTGCGTCCCATAAGCGACATTACCAAATGCAATAGTATATCCCTGTGCGAGGCCGTTTGTCGCGAGCGCAACCCTAGTGCCAGTGTTTGAGAGCGCAAGTAATGGGCGGGTAAAGAATATATCGGTGAATCCGAAAACAAATTGCTTCCACGTCCCCGCATCTTTCATCCGCGCGGCAAGTGCGAGCTCTCGTGCGACTGCGGCACTACGCGCCTCGGCTTCTGTGCGTAGATGCTCCGCGCGTGCAAATTTCGCCTCGTTCATATAGAGGTCGATGACCCGCGCCCCCACCCCCACCACCTGCGGAGCAAGTCGGTCAAAGTACTCAGATATGACGGAGAAGTCTACACCGTCAGTTAAACTAAATGTCATTTTATTTCCAACTTTTTGATACATGTACAGCTTCGCAGGTACGCCAAGCAATTCGTCATTCCCGTAAACATAGACGCCATCATCACTAAGCATTTTGGGGTTCGGATACTCTACCGATCCAATCGTATCCCGACTAAAAAAGTTCCCGTTCGAATACAGCGCCATGAAGTTGAAGCAACGCGTGATGCTCGAGCAGTCATGCATTTCGAGTCCTGCATCGACAAATTGCTTACCTGTGCCACGGAGTGTCTCTCTGTCCTTATTGAGGTTCGTCCAATATTCAAAGGGGCTCTCCCCCGTGTACAGACCACCGAGGCCGTCGCCCTTGTGTGGGTCGTTCCTAGTGTGGTCGGGTACCGATGCATCCTCGAGGAGGTGGAGCACGTGGCCTAGCGCGAGCATTGCAGTGCGTTCGTCGCCACGTGCATATGCTGCGATACCCTTCTGCCACGTAAAGGCGTTGCCCGAGAGCTCGTTTGTAGCCCAGTCGAGCGATGAGCGGTTGTCGTTGAAGCCCACACCGTGCACGGGGTCGTAGAAGTGGCTCAAAGAGCGCGACGAAGGATCGTCTTCGTCGATAGAAGCTTGTATCAGGAGCTGTGACTCGTCATCGCTCAGTACTCCCCCGCTCTTCGCTTCATAAAAATATATTATTTCCTGCGTCAGCCCTGCATGGGTGCTTTCAGGGGCATATGCGAAAGCACCTTGTGCGAAAAGGCACAAGGCAGTCAGGGTGACGATGCCTCGAAATATGTAGATAAAAAATTTCATGGATCAGATTTCTATCGCTTTCCAAAAACCAGTATAAGTATTCACTTGAAAACTAAGCGATTCGTGACCAATGCTACCCTTCTTTAAAATAGTCGGCTCGCTTGCTCCTGGAAATTGTATTGATTCGTCTTCATTTCGGAGGTACTCATTCCTAAGTACGCAAACACTAGTTTGCTCATTACATTTTTTTGTCCCGCGAGAAATATCCTTAAAGAAAGCTATCGCAATATCCAAATTACCATTTTCAGCGAGCTGTTTTTGGAAAGAGGCCATAGCCTTGTCTTGGTCGAGCACATAGTAGTATTTCGATGCGAGGGTAATGTCGCCCACCTCAAGGGCAGCGATGATGAGGGCCACGGTGCCCTCGGGCGTCGTCGCGCCGTAGGTGTCGGCTTTCTCCATTGCGATGAGCTCTGCCTCCTCGGCCTCGAGTACTGCCTCGTACGCACGCGCATCGCGCTCTGCCTTCCACGCGAGCACTTCGTCCATATGCAGCCCGAGCCACATCAACCCCGCAAAGAGGGACACGAGAAGGATGGCGATAATCGCCCCCACCCGTACCCATTTCTTTTGCCACACCCCCTCGCGCATCGGTTCAGTATCCATAAATATTGTTAATAATCACTCTACGTCCTACGCCACATTTTGCAAGTATTAAGTGTGGCCGGAGTTCAGTGAGGAAAATTTCTATGCTAGATATTTTCTAAAAACTACATTTTTTTTATCACCACTCTCCCGTAATTCTTTATTAATTTTTGTAATCTCGTTTTCAATTTGTACAACCTGCGCAATGATCCTTTTTTGTTCTTCAAGAGGGGGCACCTTATAGACCTGGCCGTAGACATCATTTCTATTAAGTCCCGGCACGCCAACACCTAATACTAATTTTTCTAAATTAATATCGCACAAAATATAGTAGAGAAATCTATAATCAACCTCGTCATCCGTTTTTTCAACATAAAAGGTCGTATCTATTGGGTAGTTATCTTGTTCAACCCATGTCACCTTTCCAGCAGACCCCTTACGGCCAATAATAATAGTGGGGCCGCTAATTTTAAAATTATTGTGGTACCCAACAACGCCATTAGAGCCCATCACTGGATATTCTCCACCCACTCGGTCTCCCTCCGTTAGGGGAGATCCGTATTGTAGGGTGAGAATATTTCCAAGTTTTTTTTCTTTAGTCGATACCGAGGAACTAAGATGTTTTTTTATATCCCCCCTCAACTCCTCAACCCGACGAACTAA
>JAYTEB010000015.1:0-2381 GCA_043735605.1 Candidatus Lloydbacteria bacterium
GCTGAGTGCAAGGTTTATTTAGATGGTGCATATCTCACCTCTATCCTCGGACCTGGATATAGCTGGGCTGTTGGTCCACAGGACAGACCCCGCACGGTCATGGTCTCCTGCATCGCCCCAGGTGGCGTCGAGGTCTCTTCGGGAACTCAAACCTTTACCGTTATCTAGAATACCCACCTGTGGTGCTAGAGAGATTCGGATATTTGTCCGAATCTCTTTTGTTTTGTGCCATTTCTCACCTTGCCTTTGGTGTGGCTTGAGTCCAAAGGAGGTGCACATGCATGATGCCCACACAGCGTCTCAATCCACACTTACTTACTCAAATTATCCGCCCTTTCGTTTTGGTGTCGCACATACTGCGTGCGTGTGTTTTGCTCGTTTTGTGTACGTGATACCATGATTATGTTACCCCTACTTGTGATACTCGCCATAAAGGAGTAGTGTACGCTCGCAACACATGGAACTATTTGATCACATCCGCACTATCGCGAGAAATCGCAAGACGTATGCCGTAGGACTTTTGCAGTCTCGTGCTTATCGCGCACTCAAACAACAAACAGCCATCCTTCTGAAGGAGGATGGACTAACGCCCGTGGAGTGGTCGATGATCGGTATCATTGGCGACCGCCCCGCATCGATATGTGCCTCAGATATCGCCCTCATCCTCGGTGTTAAGGCGCCGCTCGTGAGTCGCTTGATTAAGCGCCTTCACGCGGGTGGGTGGATTGATATTGTAAAATCTGGCGACAAAAGGCAACGATTCTTGGTGCTCACTTCGCATGGAAATAAGATGCTCGACACAATAGAAAAGCGTCTCCATGTTGGCATGCGCCCACTACTCCGCGGCGTGAAGGCAAAAGATTTGCTTGGATATCTGCACACACTTGAGGCCATTGAGGGAAATACGAGAGGCATGCCAGAAGCCTCGTTCAAAGAGTATTTACCAGACTAAGCCCATATAAATAAACGCGTTTTCTTGTCCAATTGACTGAAAATCATTCTTTAATATATACTTAACTAAGTTAAGTATATATTAAATAGCGCTTAACCAATTTATTATCCGTAGCAACTCTGCCACTAGGGTGGACGTTAGTAATAATTATCATAGTATGAATAAAATTAAAAAGTCAGTTGTCGTTGTCGCACTTATCGCAAGTATCGCCGCTGGTGTCCCAAGCATCGCACTTGCTGAAGGTGGGATGGTGAGCCTTCCTGCATCATTCTTAACACAGTTGAGCACTCTCATTGGTGGAATGCAGAAATTTATTGTGGAGGCAAAGGAGAGCATGAGAAAGACCGACACAAAAGCAGCGAATTTGCGCGTCGTTTTGAATGCACTTGAGCGCCAGCATGTGGACCTCGCATCAGCAGCAGTACGCAGTGGATTCGATGGTCGCGCAGATTTCGCCGCAGCGGCAGGTGAGCTCGACAAGAACTCCATTGCGATCGCCGACGCAATCGCAAGTATTTATGGAGCAGGAGCAAAAGAGCCCTTTCTCGCAATCTGGAGAAGCCATATTGGATTTTTCGTGGACTACACTGTTGCAGCAAAGAGTGTTGATAAGGCAGGTATGGACAAGGCAGTGAAGAATCTCACTGAAGGATACGTTCCCGCGATTGCAGACTTTCTCTCAAAGGCAAACCCCAATCTCCCTCGCGAAGCAGTCGCAACACTTGTGACGGATCATGTGCTCCATTTGAAAGGCGCAGTTGATGCCTATGGTGGAGCCGACTACGCACTTTCCTACAAGAAGCAGACTGATGCATATAACCAAATCGGAACAATTGCGGACGCACTCTCGGGTGCTATCGTGAAGCAGTTCCCTGAGAAGTTCTAGAGCATTTACGTTCTCAACAATCTTGATGCACGACTTGTCGTGCATCAGATATTGTTGAGAAATATTATATAATTCCTTAACTTATGCACAAAGCAACTATTACCGCAGTGGTTATCATGACAGTATTTGCCCTCTCTGCCACGCTCGTTTTGAGTATGCGCACGCACAAATTCACTCACACTCCAACCCCACCCCCCACACAGGAGACTTCGCCCATACCTGCGTCGACGCCCACTACTACGGCAAAGAAGGAGGAGCCAGTACTTCCCAGAACTAAGACAGGAATAAAAATAGAAACAATGCCCAAAGTAAAAACTGAGCGTGCGATTGTTGTGCCAACAAAGCATACCATTATGATGACAGACTATGCATATCAACCCAAGCAACTCATTATTAAAAAGGGTGATAGCATCACATGGGTCAATAATGATATGGCGTCGCATACCATCACAAGCGAGGGTGGGAGTGAACTTTCGAGTGACTACTTGAAAAAGGGCGAGTCGTATACACATACCTTCACGAGCAATGGGACATTCCCGTATT
>JAYTEB010000016.1:0-2371 GCA_043735605.1 Candidatus Lloydbacteria bacterium
TGCAATCTTTTTGGAGTCGACAATTGCACCAAAGAAGGAGAAAAAATGAGTACAAAAATACCGGCAGAAAAGCCGGCGTTTTGGGTATTATCTCTAAAAATACACCACAGAGGTTTGTCCTCTGCGGTGTATTTTAGTATATGTCGCTCCTGTTTTATGCCTTCATCACTTCTTTTGCGACACGGTTGAACACTTCGGGGCTGTGCTCGGCCAATGTGGCGAGAATCTTGCGATCGAGGAGAATCTTCTTCTTTGTCGCCTCTCCGATGAACTTTGAATACGTGAATCCGAGGGGGCGGAGTGCCGCATTCATCTTCACCGTCCACATGCGGCGGAAGTCGTTCTTCTTGTCTTTACGGTGGGCAAATTGGTACGCACCGGCTTTCCGCAGTGCAACCTTGGCCTCGATCTCCTTTTTGGAGCGACCATGGCGGTAGCCCTTGGCGGCCTTGAGGACCTTGCTGCGACGTTTATTGGATGTGACTCCTCGTTTTACGCGTGACATATATGTTCGTTATCAGTATTAAAAAAGTGTATACGGGGATTAAACGCCCAAAAGGAAACGCTGCTTTGCCTTGTTGGACATATAGAGCTCGGTACCGCGCTTTTTGTTGAGCTGCACACTGCGACTCTCTTTTGCGTTGAAGTGGTTGATACCTGGCGTACGAAGAAGTACCTTGCCATTCTTGGTGACTTTTGCCCGCTTTGCGTATGATTTGTTTGTTTTCATGTTGTTGGTGCTTCAGCCGTAGCTTGTGCTATATGTGCAATCTCTGGTTCTTTTACCTTCGCTGTCTTTCCGGACACCTCCTTTTTCTTTGCGGTGCCACGTTCGATGACGATGGTGAGTCCTTTTGGGCTTTTCTTGGGCTCCTCAGCGACTTTGTATTCTTCGCTGACAAGCCGGAGGATACGGTCGAGGCGCTCCTCAAGGAACTTTTGTTCCATGTACTTGGTGCGCCCAGGGAGGAAAAGGTCGAGCTTTACGCGATGTGATTCTCGCAGCCATTCTGAGGCTTTTTTCGCCTTGAGCTCGAGGTCCCGCTCCGAGGTACCTATCTTTATTTGGACGTTTTTCGTCTCTGTGACATGTGCTTTTGCCCGCGCGTCCCTATCCTTCTTTTGCGTGGTGTATTGGAATCTACCATAGTCCGTTATTTTTGCAACGGGTGGAGTGGCATTTGGGGAAATTTCGATCAAATCGAGGCCTTTTTCCTGTGCGAGCTTTATGGCGTCGTTAGTCGACATGGTGCCGAGGCTGCCATTGTCGTCGACGACTCGCAGCATGAGCGATTTTATTTGATTGTTTATGCGTGTTTTTTCTTTCATTCTATATATGCCACTAGAATGCAATCCTAACAGAAAACCCCAAAAAGGTACAGTATTTTGGTTGTTTGAGCAAAAAACTAGCCCATACCTCTTGGGTGGGGTTAGTTTGGGCTGCGGAGCCTCAGTGTGAGGACTTTGTGAGTCCGCCAATTTTGGCCTCGGCACCGAACAAGGCCGATATGAAAAATCCGCCAGAATCGGCGGATTGGACCCACTATCGAGATCGCAGAGTCGGTTTCATGGAGAGCATGTCACCAAGAAATACATTGTACTCAGTGCTGAGCGCTCTTGCAGCAGCCTCGCGGACTTCGGGTGTATTTGAGTGATCGGCGATGGTGCAAATATCAGAATAATTTATCTCTGGATGCTTGAGAAGCGCTCTCAGGGCAGCTTTTCCACGACCTGGGTCTTTTGTGGCCCGTGCGATGATAGAGAGGCGGTTTTTGCTGAGATCGGGGTGGCCACTCATGAGGATGCCCAAGGATCTGTTTTGTGCGTGGGGTGATTTTGCGTTACGGAAAATCTGCCAAAATAGTTGAAATTCATTCGCAATACCGCCCGCACCCTCATTGCGTAATTCCACGATTCGATCAAAAAGGATTTTTACCACATTGTCATTTCGAGTTTTGAGGAGTGGTTGAATGATTTCATGGGAAATTTTATCCACTGATTTTGCCAATATCCGCGCTGCGGCACGAAGTGTCGCCGTGGGCAGGAATGCAAATTCTTGATCGAGGAGATACGCGGCCTGCTTTGGACGTGGAAACTTATCGGTGACAATTTTCCGCGCAATATATTTTTTGACAGACAGGTCTTGTGCACTGCGGAAGGCCTGAAAAAACAACGGACTTACGTGCGTATCACTTTTTTGCAGTAGCTCAGCGAGTACCTTTCTTGCAAGAAATCGTTCTTGCGCATACCCGAGGAGACTCACTAGCCTCTCCCCTGAATTGTTTGTATGTGCAAGTAGGATTTTAAATCAATTATTCCTCGGGGCTCTGCCCCGGGGTAGCCATCTCGGAAGGGTTTGGGAAACCTGAGG
>JAYTEB010000017.1:0-5715 GCA_043735605.1 Candidatus Lloydbacteria bacterium
GCTCAAGCTGCGCGACTTTGTCGCCCAATTCTTTTGTGCGGCTCACAACCATGACCTCGAGTTGGCCTTTAAGTTGCTCAAGCTCCTTGATCTTTTCACCGAGTAACACTGCACGCTTTTCGAGCTCATCCTTCTGAGTGGCGAGCGTTTCCACCATTTGATTAAATCCCAGACCAAGGCGCCCAATCTCGTCCCTTGTACTCACTTTCATCCGCACACTGAGATCCCCAGAAGCGATGCGCGACACCATGCTTGTCATTACAATAATCGGGTTAGCGACGTGCTGGAGTGCAACATAGAGCAGAACGACAAGAAGGAGATCGAAGATGCTAAATCCAATAAGACTAATTTTTGCATGTTTGTCGGCGGCTTCTGACAACACATGCACGGGTACGAGCGTGCCGTAAAACATGCTCACATCAGTGAGTGTGTAGTACGCATTATACGTCGTCGTGCCAACCGTAAGTGTGGACATTTTTATTTTGCCCTTCTCTGGGCGCTCGAGCGACGATATCCAAGGGCTGGACGACGCGCTCTTCATTACTGATCCCGCGTCAAGGGTGTTTGCCATCACCGTGTTGGAATTTGCGTCAATGAGAAAAATCTCACTGTCAGTGCTGATTCTTGAGTTGCGGAGAAATGTGAGCATTTTCTCGATTGACCAGTCGGCAGTGGAAATGCCGATAATTGTCCCATCGTTGTCGTACATGAATGCGTCGACAGTAACCATGAGCTGGAATGTGCCCGCCTCATCATAATATGGTGCGGTCCAGTAATATTCTCGCTCACGCTTTTGCGCCTTGTCCCAGCTTGGGGGAATAGCAAGCGTATACCAATTCTGGTTGATGTAGTCATATTTAGGCGTAGTGAGGTCCCAGGTAAACACCACCGTGCCCTTATCCCAGAATGCATATGGTCCATAATATTTTTCATTGGACTTGAGCATATACGGCTCATACCATATACCTCCCCCGATAGCTTTATCAAATTGAGAAAAAGTATCGATGAGATATTCCCGCATCTCCACATCAAGATCTTTCTCTGGAGAAGCTTTTTTTATTTTGTAGAAAATTTCACCCGCGCTCGCAAGGTCGGTTGCTTTTTGCTCCATCGAGTGCGTGTAATGATCCACTTCGCCGACACCCAATTTCACCGTAGCGAGAATTTCTTTCTCAACCTGTGCACGATACAGCCGAGCATTGATAGTTGTTTCGAATAACAAAAAAGTAAAAACACTTGCGGTAATCGTAAAAAAGATGATCAGAATAATTTTTGTTTTCAGTGAGTGCTTCATGGAGTTTTAGGTGTGTATGTTGCGCGGGAAAATCTTGAGAAAACGCTTATTCATTCTATCCCATTTTTTCGTGTTCTTATAGCTGCGTGGGGTGCACACCGTGAGTGCCGACTCGCTGATACACCAGCAGGTACTTCTCGATCTCGCTGACTCGATAACGAAAAGTCTTTCGAATCTCACACAGAAGTGCCGCAGGGTACTTCTTCTCCATCGCATAAAAAAATCACGTTCCTTGGAACGGATTTTTAAATGCGGAGGGGGTGAGATTCGGTCACGAGTTACTAATTCGCTTTGCTCATAAGTACTCTCGACCCCGACTCGGCAACGCCACCCCAAGGCGGGTGTCGGCTTCGCGCCTCCGTCTTTCGAATCTCACCTCCTTCTCGCAATGGCGTAGTAAAAAAGACCTTTCGGTCTTTTTTTAGCCATTGCGGAGGAGGTGAGATTCGAACTCACGGTCCACTTACATGGACGACGGTTTTCAAGACCGTTGCCTTAAACCACTCAGCCACTCCTCCATTGCAAACCACTATACTGAATTTGCTGAAAAAGGCAAAATTTGGGCTTGGTAGAGCCGTTTTGTGTATCCCCCAAATGCTTGACATTAACACTTAAATGTGATAAGATACCATTAGTCTGATCATTGAATTATTTGTGGCTACCCCAGTGTTTGCGAGCTCAAGCTTGCCAATACTGGGGTAGCCACAATCATACCGCTACCAATGCACGGCGCATGTCAGCCGAACACAGGAGTACTTCCATGAATGCACAGCACACACAATTCGCAGCCCAGGAAAAACCGACGTACCACTTCATCGTGAGTCCGGAACAAGCCGAGCGCAACCAGCAAGCCGAATACGCCCGCAAGCTGGCTGCCAAAGAGGCAAAAGCGGCCACGGTGAAATACGCTGAGGCACTCCGCCTCGACCGTGCGCGCGACCGCGAGCGTGCCGTTGCAGAAAGTGCTCCCATGGTAGCGACCGCGGTGGCGAGCAACGTGTTCATCCTGCCCCGCAAGCCTGTCGTGGTGCACACTCCGACAGCAGAGGAGACCGAGGCACTGCGTGCAGACATCGCACACCGCGAAGAAGTGCGTCTGAAGGCAGTCCGCCGCACGGAAGCTGAGCGTGCGAAGACAAACCTGCTGCGCTGGGCTGAAAAGACCAAGCCCGCAATCAGCCTCTTCGTGCAGGAAGTGATCGGCGCCCTGTTTGTCCACATGCGCGACGAGCGCAATGCTGCCGTCTATGCCTGTGAAGGCGTGGAAATCCGCGCCTACGGTGCCGCGGTCGAGGCTGCACCGCGCAACACGAAGCGGGTGAGCCGCCTCAGTGACGAGCAGCAGCGGGCTGTAAATCGGCGCAGTCACAACAAGGCGACCATGAACGCGAGTTGGGCGGAGGCAGTGAAAATCATGACGACCGAAGTTGCGAAGCCAGCGCGGACCGCCGAAGAACGTGCTGCCGCAAAGGCGAGAAACATCGAGAAGATGGCGGGAGCAAAAGCGGCCAAGGACGCCGCACAGGCTGCGTACAAGAAAACGCACCCAAAGGCCAAGAAGGCGCCGGTGGTCAAAGTCAAAAAGGGAGACAAAAACAAGGGCGGCAAATAGCCACCATGCATCGAAGAGGGCCCCACACGGGGCCCTTTTTTCTTGATCCAAAATTGCTGCTGCCCAGAGTTTCTTCTCCACTCTTTTTTCTTTTTTGGGTTGAGTGGGGGGGGCCTGCGTGGTACCATGAAAAGACGGTATGGAATGGGAAACCCTTGAACATTTTTATACAGAAAAAACTAACGACTGGTATGCGTCGGTGATCCTCATTGCGGGATCGCTCATTGCTATTGAATTTTTAAATAACAACTTCCTCCTTATCACGCTCACCATCATCGGTACGGTGACCTTCATCCTGCTCGCCGCCAGACGCCCCCTCATGATGCATGTACAAATCACTCCTACCGGCATCCGTGCGGGCAACATCCGCTACTCCTACCAGAGCCTCGATGCATATGCCATCGTGGAACACGACCACGAACGGAGGCTCCTGCTCGAATCCAACCGCCACATCATGCCGCTGATTGTCGTTCCTATTTCCGACGACACCGACATTGAGAAGTTGCGTGAGGTAATGAATACGTATCTTCCGGAAAAGGAGTTATATGAGTCGTTTGCGCATCTCCTATTAGAGAGATTTGGTTTTTAGCCTGAAGCACAATATTGGGAAATTTCTTCGTTGACTTTAATCTTCGGTTTGGAGAACTTACCCAAAGTAAGTCCTCTCAAACACGCCGATTTTGTCGCCTCGAACTTCCCTCAATCTTGTGCTTCAGGTCGTGTCACCAATGGAACTTCACGAAATGAAGTTGCCGTGGTAGTGTAGCCTTGAGCCACAATAGTGGTGTTTTCATTCGTCTCCGTCGTTCAATGGATAGGACAAGAGTTTGCGGAACTCTAAATATAGGTTCGATTCCTATCGGGGGCACAAAAGTTAACTTCATCTCCAATCTGCCCCGCGCGCAAGCGCGCGGTAGAGAGGTGGGGGTGGGTGAAATCCGAATTCGTGTTGCATGCAATGGCGAATGCGGTGGGTGGGCTAAATGAGACGGTGACGGATTTATCACGCATGATCGGGTTCGTTCCGATTTTTTTGATATAGTCCCGAATTTCCAAAAAATTATCGGACGAACTCAATTCCGTGGCTTTTTTCATATCTAAAATCCACTCCCGCAAAGGTTCGACCCAATTCTTTCTCTCTGCCCGGGCGGATGCCATTTTGTGCGCGAGCGACACCTTTTGCCCAAGGAGATCATTTTTCTTTTTCAAATATTGCTCCTTGGGGATATCTCCGTCGAGGTAGAGTCCCACGAGGGTGTCGAGTTTCTGCTGTGTCTCGCGCTCGCTTCCTCGCATCCGTTCAAGCTGACTTCCCGACGACACGGTTTCCTCTCGCTCCCACTCGTCCACCTGTTTCGACATGCTCACAATCCAGTCGTCGGGAAGTACGATGTTTTGAAGCTGTTCCTTCACTTGAGCAACGAGCACCGCCTCACGCATGTACCCCTGCGCACATTTTCCATTCTTTTTCGTACACCGATAATACCGATACAGCCCACCATGTCCTTTCGCCCACTGTGCGGTAATCATGCCTCCACACTCACCACAACGAAAAAGTCCTGTGAATGGAAAATCGTGATGCTTTTTTGATTTCACGGGGCGTGCTCGTTTGCTCAATCTTTTCTGCACAGCTTCAAATAAGTCGGGAGAAAGAATTGGCGGAAATGTGCCATCAAACCATTCTCCGTGATGCTTCACCAACCCCAAGTATGCCCGATTGGAAAGCATGCCGGAGATGGCACATTTCGAGAGTGGCGTTCCGTTTCGCGTCACAATGCCATGATCCGCCAAAAACTGCGCCATTGATTCGTAGCAATGCTTCCCTGTGGCGAATTCCTTAAACACGCGAACAAGTAGGCGAGATTTCACCGCGTCAGGCTCTATATTTCGCGTTTTAGGGTTATTTATATATCCAAACGGTGATTTGGTCAGCCATTCGCCACGGCGCAGTTTCTGGCGGATTCCACGCTCCACGTTTTGCTTTAAATTGTCGGAATAGTACTTGGACTGTCCGAACGCCACTTGAAGCATAAATAGACCTTGCGGGGTTGGTTCAAACCAAAAAGTTGGGAAGCGCAAAGAAATGATCTTGGTCGTGTCCACTGCGTAGATGATGCGCCCGCCATCAATACTGTTGCGTGCGAGGCGGTCAGGATGCCATGCGAGAATACCCACGCCGTCCATTGACTCAATGCGGGACATCATCTCACTGAACTTCTCACGACCTGGTTTCTTTGCACTTTTCGACTCTTGAAATTCTTCGATAATTTCAAGATTTTCTTTATGCGCGAATTCACGGAGCTCGAACAACTGCGCCTCGATCGACATCACTTGTTTGTCATCGTCCTCGGTACTTTTGCGCGCATAAAGAAAATATTTTGGTTTGCTCATAGATTTGCTTTTGATATGAAAAAATGAAAAGTCCGTTGTCGGCTCATTTCCTGCCTTTCTGCCCACCCACCGCATTCGCCATTGCATGCAACACGAATTCGGATTTCACCCACCCCCCCCTCTCTACCGCGCGCTGGCGCGCGGGGCAGGTTTCTGAAGAAGTTAATTTTTGTGCTCTTTTGCCGTGGCTCGCTCGAACCTTTTTTGAAAATAAATGAATAAACAACAACCACTCAGGCACCCCCGCTCGCTCCGCTCGTCGCCCCACGGCATCTCCGGCTCTCGATTTTTTTCCGCCCGCCATACTTAAAATCAAGAAAGCGTTTCGCTTACCTTATAATCCTGTATTGGGATTATACCACGACAGGATATATTATGGGAATACTCATGAGCAAGTCCTCCCATACGAAAGAATACG
>JAYTEB010000018.1:0-5657 GCA_043735605.1 Candidatus Lloydbacteria bacterium
CCGGATTGAGGTCTGCAACTCGACCTCATGAAGCCGGAATCGCTAGTAATCGCGGGTCAGCTAAACCGCGGTGAATACGTTCTCAAGTCTTGTACTCACCGCCCGTCAACTCAAGGGAGCCGGGAGTACCCGAAATCTCACCTCGTGTGGGCCTAAGGTAAGCTCGGTAACAGGGAGTAAGTCGTAACAAGGCACGGGTAGCGGAAGCTGCTCGTGGATCAATTCCAATTTGGAGCGTTGATGTTTCCTTCGGGATACAAAGACTGATAGTCGATTAGTGCGCGAGCATTAGGGTTATGGTAAAACACCCCAAAGGTTACTGCTTAGTATGCGAGCGATGCATACCGGATTAAGGCCTCCCAATACGTCAGGAGGCAAAGTGGAACGAGACAAAAGAAAGCATTCTATGACTTCTTTATGTTTCTTCTTTCTGAATTTGCATAACTGATTTATTTTTGGACGTAACACACTATAATTTCAAAATAAAAAGGCCAGAGCATTTGCTTCGGCTTTTTTGTTGCGCAAAATTTCGGTGGTGACTCCTTGGCTTTGAAAGGTGCCTCTTCGGAAATTGTTGGTAGTGGCCACCCTCTCCTTGACCTGAAGTATCGGGGCTAAAACAATTTGTCAGACAAAATATTCGCCCCTAGGCCGAACATTTTCCTTTACCGAGCGCACAAGCGCCTTAGGTGATGTGTTATGATGCGTACATGGCAAAAGATTCACATAGCCCCCAGAGTCTCCCAGTCATCGTGCATAGATATCGTGTGTACATATTTGGACTATGTGTGTTGATTGTTCTGGGCGCAGTATATATTCTCACGACACGGTCTGAGGTTGCAGTCCCTTCCACAAACAACAAAGTAGTTCAACAAGCGACCAGCACTTTCCCAGAATGGAACACGTACAAAAATGACACATACGGTTATTCGCTTCGCTATCCGTCTGACTGGAAGACCATGCGTGCCGGAGATTCAATTTCGGAAGTAGAGGGCATCGCGTTTTATCCTCCAGGTGATGGGTTTGCGTACGAGAACTCGATTGTACTCCGCCACATTATGCCCCCCAATGGTGTAGATCATATTGCTTTGTTTCAAGACGAGTATCGCGCGTATGTCGTTGAACGTAAAAAGCAAGGAATACTTTCTAATGCAGAAGAGGCGATTTCATTCACAGGCGTTGCCGGACCCGGTTGGAGTGGGACTTATTTTGTCTATCATGTACCATGCTGTGCTCGACCTACGGCGTATTTTTCGAATGGGAAAGAAGTTTTCGAATTAGTGTACCATTTTGATTCCGATCATGAGTCGGTGCGAACAAGTGAAGAGTGGAAACTCTTCTCTCGCGTCGTGAATGAGTTTCAATTCCAACCAAACGGCCTTCGAAGTATTCGTGATGTGCGATTTATTGAGCTACTTATGAATGAGTTTGAGCAGAGTTGTCGAGCTAATGGTATTTTACCTGAAGAGGGTAATGTCCCGATAACGCTCGACCGCATTGAATACATAGACATTACCGGTGACGGAAACGAGGAGGCAATAATAAGGGGTTGGAGTTGTTTTTCCGGAACCGGAGGGGCCGATGTTTTGCGCGTGTATACCATGAGTGATACCAAAATACCGACAGCACTTTCTATCGATGATCTGGAGTTTCAGCTGAATGGGGTCGACTATGCTGAGGGAATTCGTGGGCACATGAATATAGTAATTAACACTACAGATTTACATGATGCGGGGATAGGTGAGTCAGACGGCCTGCTCGTTAAGAAATTTTCACTCTACGACGAGAAGGATCCTAATTGTTGTCCAACAAGAGGAATGCGTGTCTTCAAATATAGATGGGACGGTAAACAATTTGTCTTGTTTAAGGCTGTTGATCAACCAGCACCGTAACACACTATATATTCAAACAAACACCCGCTCTCACGAGCGGGTGTTTGCTATTTGACCGAACCGCTCTGGGGGGGGGTAGACTTAGTTGCATACAAGCTAAATATTAGGATATGGAGCATGAACAGAGGCGTGAGTACGATGGACCCGAAATAGCCACAGAGTTACAGGAAGTAGACTTGAGTGCCGAAGAGAGGGAATCGCTGGAGCTGCTTTCTCAAAGATTTCATGTAGCCATCACGGAAAAACCAACCTTGCGAGGTGAAATGTCTGCAGTGGGAACAATACTTGGCGTGACAGCAGGAATCATAGGTGGCGGAATGGCGTATGAGCAGGTGGGGAATCATAATAGGCAAGTTGCGCAACAAGAATACACCGCTGCGGTGCAGGAGGCAGAGTACACAGCTAAGGTGGAAAAAGATCTAAATCTCCCCGCAAGCGATTTTGCCAATGTTTTCAACTATAGGCCAGAAGGATTCACAGATTTTGTCACAGATTTATCGGCCCAGTTGGGAAGAGCGCCCACCTTCGGTGAAGCTAAGGCAGCTTTTGGTCTACAGAGCGATGGCCATATTGTACAAAAAGACATGCTTATTGCCTTGATGAAGCAAGCTAAATTGCAGGGCAGCCAGCCAATCGCAATGGCAAAGGCTCTTTTGAAATAAAAAGAAAGTGACCACTCTAGTCGTGATAGGTCGCAGGGTTTATGTGTCCCGATAGATTTTTTCCTAGATTCGCCCAGAAACTCAGCCGACCGTTTGCAATTCACCCCACCCATGCTAGCATGCACATATGGCTGTCAAAAAGACACAAAAAAAGGCAACAAAGAAGGTCGCCTTAAAAAGCTACACAGGTGACGATATGAAGCGCTATCTCGGCTCGCTCTCCGAAGATTTTCAGCACAAAGTTTCCGCTATTGGCGAGCAGTTTTCGAGTTTGCATGATGATGTGCGTGATATTAAGAGGACGGTTGGCAACCACACCGAAATGATAGGGAAGCTTATGCTTGATATGAATATCGTGAAAAGTGACGTTCAGGAGATCAAAACCGACATGAAGCAAAAAGTCGATCTCCAGCAATTCGCCCGTCTCGAAAAACGCGTCCTCGCGATCGAGTCTCGTGAATATTTCGGAAAACCAAGGAGATAGTGTGCCACCCCATTCTTTGTTATACTGAGCAAATATGTGGGCAAAGCGACGTCGGACTACCATCGTACTCATTTTACTCGGCGCTTTCGGGCTCTTTTTCGTATTACCATATTGGCTCACCCACCAAGAGGTTCCTACGTGCACAGACCTTAAGATGAATCAGGACGAAAAGGGTGTCGACTGCGGAGGTGCGTGCACGCTCGTGTGCTCTGGTGGTGCCATGCCGCTCACGCTCCTGTGGACAAAAGTTTTCCCCGTACGCGCAGGGGTATACGACGTCGTCGCATATGTGGAAAATGCGAATTTCACCATCGGTGCCCCAAGGATTCCATATATCGCGAAGCTTTACGACAAGGAGGGGGTCGTCATCGCAGAGGAGCGCGGGGAGACGTATGCAAAACCCAATGAACGATTTTTCATATTTAAAGGAATCGTCCTCACGGGAGATAGGGTTGCCGCAAGTGGGAGTATCGAAATTGTGGAGACGTTCTCTTGGTACACAGAAGCGCGTGCTGAGCAGCAGTTTTCAGTGGAGAATAAAGTACTCACAGGTTTTGATCGAAAGCCGAGGCTCAGTGCAACACTCAAGAATTCTTCCCCGACCCTCTATCGCAACGTGGACGTAACCGCAGTTGTGTATGACACAAAGGGCGAGCCCATCGGTGTCTCCTCGACCATCGTCGAGAAGATAGAAAAAAATGGTTCAGAGAATATATTTTTTACATGGACAAAGCCGTTCAACTTCGTCTCAGAGTCCGTGGGGTGTGAACTTCCTGTCGATGCCCTTCTTTTGCTCGACCGCTCAGGGTCGATGGCGTCCGAGAGTAAAAATCCCCCCCAGCCATTCACGCGTGTTCGTGACGCCACGGCAGCATTTGTCAGCTTTCTCTCCTCGAAAGACCAAGTAGGGATGATCTCGTATTCAACAACGGCATCGAACCCCGTCGACGTTCCACTCATGAGCGACCTTACACGCGCGACGGGGCGTATTCTCGCGACCACGATGGGTGTTGACGGTATACAATACACAAACACTGGTGATGCCCTCTTGCGCGCACAGGAAGAGTTCGAGACGCAGCGGACTCGTGAAGACGCAAAGAAGGTCGTGGTACTCCTCACTGATGGAGAGGCCCTCGAGCCTAATCGCCCCCTTCGTGACGGAGAACCCGAATTTGCGAAAATATACGCAAAAGAAATGGCGCGTGCGCTTAAGGATTCGGGTATAGCCCTCTATACGATAGGCCTAGGTGTAAACGCAAACGCAGATTTTCTCAAGTCAATCTCGACTACACCAGAGTACTACTTCCCATCCCCGTCGGTCGCGGATTTGCGTGACGTGTATGGCAAGGTCGCTTCAGCTATGTGCAAAAAGGGTCCGTCAGCGATTGAGATTATTCCTCGCATCAAATGATGGACCGCATACGTCTGAGGCTTGGGCACATTGACTGGATACTCCTCGCGGGGACACTCCCCATCGTCTTTGCGGGACTTGTTTCCATGTACGCATTTGCGGGGGTGAATAACTTTTTTGAGAGACAGGTCTACTGGCTCATTATTGCACTCTCTGTTTTTTTTATTTTCGCACTCGTCGACTTTCGTGCACTTCGGAAAACAAATACGATACTACATATTTTTCTGGTGTTTACGGGATTGCTGGTACTCCTTTTCCTTTTGGGAAGTGTTTTTAAGGGTGCCCAATCTTGGTTTAACCTCGGGGTATTTGCGGTGCAGCCCGCAGACCCAATGAAACTCGTACTGATTTTGATGCTTGCAAAATATTTTTCACGGCGACACATTGAGATTGCCCACGTGAAGCATATTATCATTTCCGCACTGTATGCGGGCATACCCATTCTCCTCGTGCTTGCACAGCCGGACTTTGGCTCTGCAATTATATTTTTTATGATATGGCTGGGGATGATGATGGTCTCGGGCATTTCAAAAAAACATCTCTTTGTGGTCTTTGCGTGTGGTGTGCTCGCCTTCCTTCTCCTGTGGGTGGTCGCGCTGCATCCGTATCAGAAGCAGCGCATCAAGACATTCATACACCCACTCACCGACATTCGTGGCACTGGATACAACGCATACCAGTCCACGGTTGCGGTGGGATCAGGGGAGCTTTTGGGAAAAGGTATTGGGTACGGGACGCAGTCGCGTCTGAAGTTTCTCCCTGAACACCAAACAGATTTTATTTTTGCTTCTTTTGCAGAAGAGTGGGGGTTCATTGGGGTCGCACTCCTGCTTCTGTGCTTCGGCGTCGTTATCACGCGGATACTTTTGGTGGCGACGACGGGGGCGACCAATTTTGAAGCATTATATGCGATGGGTTTGGCAATATTTATTATGACGCAATTTACTATTCACATTGGTATGAACATCGGACTTTTGCCCGTCACAGGGCAGACCCTGCCCTTTATGAGCTATGGAGGCTCACACCTCGTTACCGAATTTGCGGGCCTAGGGATTTTGATGGGCATGAGGCGGTTTGCCAGAGTGTCCCATCCAGACAGAATGAAAAATGAGTTTTTAGGAATCTAGCCGCTCGGGATTCCTCCTTTTGCACTGCAACGGTCGACCTCTCCTGCGGAGGTCACCGACTGCTCGACCAATTGCCCACTT
>JAYTEB010000019.1:0-2341 GCA_043735605.1 Candidatus Lloydbacteria bacterium
TGCATCACCCCGCACACGGGGCATCTTCGGGTTTGTTGTATAAGCCATATCCTTTCATCTTAAACCTTGGGGTGATGCAAAGGTATTGAAACATTACGCCTTGTTGACAAAGTGTTTTTGTCGTGTAGAGTTAACTTCATGAAACAGCAATACCAAATTATGCATATCGCGACGCTCCCACAGGCGCACTTTGTTGTGCGCGGATGCGATTCTGCTTGGACGAGGTATTTCTTTTGTTGATCAGACACATCGACACCAGAAAACCCTCGCCTGAACAGAAGCGAGGTTTTTATTGCCAAAACAATGCAATAAAAAGTAGCCCTCGATCGTTCAGTGTAAATTGTTCTTTTTCGTTCTTTGATACACAGGAGGTGGGTATGAAAGTTGCAAGCAGCTTGAAGGCGCGGATGATATTCGGTATTTTCGCCGAATCAGTGCGTATGTTTCCATGGACAGTTGTGGCTATCACTGCACTCTCGGTGCTCGGTAGCGTCATTGCCATCGTCGTCCCAACGTACTACAAGGATTTTTTCAACGTTACTGCGCAAGGAGCCTCAGCGGCTATGGCGGGGGAGCTACTCTTCAGCGCCATCACAATAATTCTTGTGCTCAACTTGTTTCAAATGCTTTGTGAGCGTTTGGCCCACTTGGCACTCAGTCGCCTCGCAAGAGGTGTGATGGTCGACTTACGCATTCGCGCATTCAATCACTTGATCCATCACTCCCATGCGTTCTTTGCGGGGAGCTTCACTGGTGCGCTCGTGCAAAAAATGACGCGCATCGTACGTGCATACGACCGCATAGCAGATAGTATCGTGTTTCACATACTCCCTGCGACGGTCACAGTGGTGGGCGTGGTGTTTGTGCTTTGGCGCGAGAGTCGCATATTGGCATACGCCATAATGTGCTGGGTAGTTCTGCTCCTCGCTGCAGGATATATCTTTGCGCGATGGAAGTTGCGCTATGACATCGAACGCTCAGCGCTCGACTCGCGAGTCACAGCGGTCACTGCAGACATTTTGACTAACCAGCCCGCAGTGGAAACACACGGAAGTCATGAGTTTGAAAAAATGCGTCACGCAGAAGTGGTGAAAGAGCAATTTGCTGTCGCCGCATTCACATGGAGACTGGGAATACTTTTTGGTGCGACGCAGCATACCGCGATAATCGTTTTAGAGTTCCTCACATTTTTCATTGGAGTGGGTCTGTGGCTCAAGGGTGATTTTCCGCTCAGTATGTTTATGCTCGTGCAGGTGTACATGTTTCGCCTGAGCGGGCAATTGTGGCCATTTAGCCAGGTGGTCCGTGATATATACGAAAGTCTCGCCGAGTCAAAAGAGCCTGCCGAAATCATGGTCACGCCGCATGAGATCACTGAGAAGCAAGATGCGGTGCCACTTCTCTGCGTGAAGGGAAAGATTGAGTTTCGTTCGGTCACTTTCACGTACCAAGGGAAGACTGCACTTTGCAATGTGTCGCTCGCAATTGGCGCGGGTGAACGCGTTGCACTTGTCGGACCGTCGGGTGCGGGCAAGTCGACGCTGACGAAGCTGCTATTGCGGCTTTATGATGTCAGAGAGGGTAGCGTCTCAATCGACGACGTGGACGTACGTGACGCCACCCTGACGTCGCTGCGGAGTGCGGTGAGTATTGTTCCACAAGACCCCGTGCTGTTCCATCGCTCTCTCCGTGAAAATATTCGTTACGGCAGACAGTCGGCGACCGATGAGGAGGTGGTGAGCGCAGCTAGGCTTGCATATTGCGACGACTTCATCGCATCACTTCCACAAGGGTACGACACGTTAGTGGGTGAGCGCGGAGTGAAGCTTTCTGGTGGCGAGCGCCAGCGTGTTGCTATTGCGCGAGCATTTCTTCGTGATGCACCAATACTCGTGCTCGACGAGGCAACCTCGAGTCTCGATTCGCTCTCGGAGACGTATGTACAGAAGGCCCTCCACGCACTCATGCACAATAGAACGACGCTCATCATTGCGCACCGCCTCTCGACAATTCGTAATATGCAGCGCATCATCGTGCTCGATGAGGGAAAAGTAGCTGAAGACGGGTCACATCAGGAGCTCATTCTCCGAGATGGTTTATACGCGAAGCTGTGGAAACTGCAGCAAAGTGGATTTATCCTTGAAGACGTTTCTCTCGTTACAAAGTAGTCGAAACCCACACATTCGTGTGGGTTTTTTTAAAAATGAAATTTTTGATTTTTGTGAGCATGTTTTGGGGAGTCCCGTTTCATAGTCAACACCTTTGCATCACTTCCTGTGGTGTTTGGTAATTAATCCCCATGTGGAGTCGTTCCGTATTATAGAATGGCAAATATTTCTTG
>JAYTEB010000020.1:0-2335 GCA_043735605.1 Candidatus Lloydbacteria bacterium
TAAAAACAGCTCGCACGCACGTAGCGTCGCGAACTGTTTTTGAATCGAGTGTATTCGGAGGGAACCTAATGTGTATACAAGTGGGCAACCTCAGCCAGAAACCCAAGAGTCGTGGCGATTCGATCAGCCCAGTTCCAGAACTAGGGTTTCTCCGAATACTCTCTCATTATACACCAAATGTCCTCAAGTTATCCACAAGCTTTTCATGAACTTATACAGAAGTTTTCCACTTATTCCAAAATACCGTCCATATTCACGTCGTAGAGCATCCTCTCTCCCACGTGTGTGTACTTAATGAGCTCACCTTCCTTAAACCATACCTTAAGCTCTCTTTCTGCTTCCGAGACTTGGTCAGAGCAGTGTACGAGATTGCGCACTGCACGCACGTCAATGCCCGCTATCTCGTAGGAATCACTGGTAAAGTCTCCGCGGATTGTGCCGACGTCTGACGTAAGTGGCTCGGTGCCACCAACGAGCTTCTTTACTACGCCCACCGCCTGATTACCCTCAAATGCCATTATCACGATTGGTGAGGAAGTAAGGAAGCCAAGAAGACCATTGAGGATTTCTTGTCCGTATAGAAGTGCCGACTTCTCTGCCTTCCCTCCTTCGCGCTCTATGTCACCGATGATGCGCCCTCCCACCTTTTCACACCATGCGTCGTCCTTTCCGTAGTGTGCTGCGGCCTGGTCGCGCGTTGCGACAATCATCTTCATTCCCACTGCCTTTAATCCTGTCCGCTCGATGCGCTTCAGCACCTCGCCCATTAGCGTGCGCTGCACAGCATCTGGCTTCAAGATAACAAACGTCCGTTCATATTTGGGATGCATTTTTTCCATAACACATTTTTATTATTCCTAATTTGCTCCATCGTAACAGATACCAAAAACCACGCAACTCATGCGTGGTTTTTGGTATCTGCTCCATTCTTTATTATGGGACCTTCTTTACAATAGCTCCGATCTCTTCGGGGGAAAGGTCTTTTGCACTACTCTTTATTGCATCAAGTAATGTCGTTTTTATTTCTCCAACCGCTTTAAGCTTCGCGGGATCTGTCGTGTTCAGCTCCAGTATGGTGATTTTTTTAATGGCAACAAGCTCCCCTCCGGAAAGCATGCGAGGCATTTGTGCCTCGAGGGTCTTTACCGTGTTCATTGTTGTACTCACTGCAGTAGCCTCAAGTGTTGCATTACGCGATGCCTCCATACCTGCCGTAGATCCACCCACTCCCGCCGTCTCTCCGTATGGTTGTGCGGGCTGATGGGGATATTTCAAAAAACTACGCGGCTGCCCAAATGCCTTTGGTGCCTCCACGGGTGCGGATGGTGCCTCAGGTACGCGCACGGGGTTTGGAAGTGTCCACCCTTGGGCGCCGGATGGAGTGCCCGTAGTTGGTCTCGGGGGTGGTGTTGCGACCACTTCCTCATCGTCGTCAGGTGAGTCGTCTGTGTGAATAGCGGTGGGAGTGGGGGTGGGTTTTGCGGGAGGAGTGGCAGGGGGTGCTTTTTTTACAGACTCCACGATTTCTTCTGGCACATCATCAGCGGAGGTTGCTGCGGGCAACTTGGAGAGTAACCTAGAGAGGGTAGGACGCATCGGCGCTTCTGTGGCAATCTGCTGCAGAATCCCCGCACCGACCAAACCGAACCCAGCACGCCAAAAGGCTGCGGTGCGTGCGATCTGCTTTACCTCCGCCTTGCGCACATCCTCGATGCGCGCCTCACGGACTCCAATGAGCCGCTCGGCGTGGGCGTCGAACACATCTCGGTCGACGGTTGTTTCAATAGTCCCACGCGCCATGGCCTGCATGAATGAAAGCCTATTGGCGATGGTGTCGCCTCGGCGCAGGTCCGTGTCGCCAAGCGACGAGCCACCGAAGTTGATCATCCCCGCCTCGAGCTTCGCCGCCATCAGTGCGATTGTTTGTGCGATCTTTTTTTCAACCAATGCAAATGCGGTCGGATCTTTTTCAGTGTTGGACTTTGCAACTAGTCGTTCAATACGGTCGACGAAAAATGCTGCGTCGGTAAATTCTTTTATTTTTCTTTTTTCCGCAATGCCCTTACTTTCATTCATATACACGACCTCTTCGCGCTCGTCCTCCTCGCTCATGCGTCCGCTTAGGCGGCGCTCTTTCATCAGGCGTTTTCCCTCTGTCTCCCCAATCTTGTTTCCCACCATGAGTCCCGCACCACCGACGAGCCCGAGCGAGAGGAGAGATGCCCCCATCGTTGGGGCAGCAAGGGTACTCGCAGCGGTGACCGTCGCAGCTCGTCCGAGCGCACCGTATGCAATGAAGTTGCCTTTGGCCTTCCAGAATTCTTTCATTCCTCGT
>JAYTEB010000021.1:0-5561 GCA_043735605.1 Candidatus Lloydbacteria bacterium
AAGTCGACTTCATTATAGGAAAGCAGTTTCTCATCACCGTGCGATACGAGCTGCTTGACCCACTTCATAAATTTTCAAAAGTCTTTGAGGTGAATTCCATTTTAGACAAAAGTGAAATAGGCGAGCATGCGGGATTTTTGTTCTTCTATATGATACGCAAGATCTATTCCTCTTTGGGACACGAGCTCACTACCATTGGTGACACGCTCAAGTCCGTCGAAGATCGCATCTTTGGAGGTGAGGAGCGTGCGATGGTGGTCGAGCTTTCAGTTATTCATCGTGATTTACTCGGGTTCCACCGCGCACTCCGCATGCACCGAGGTGTCCTCCAATCCCTCTCAGCTACTTCCGTTGCGTTTTTTGGTAAGGAGTTCGCCCACTACAGCGAAAACATTTTTGGTGAATATTTAAAAGTTGAAGAAATGCTCCAGGATAGCAATGAGGTGTTGAGCGACCTCCGCGAGACCAATAATTCCCTCCTCACCACCAAAACAAACGAGACAATGAAACTTCTTACGGTGACCACATTCTCAATACTCCCCGCCACATTAATTGCGGCCATTTTTACCATACCGACCGAGACGATGCCCATTATTGGCATGCCCTATGACTTTTGGGTAATTATTGGATTTATGATTATTGTCGGCATTGCAGTGCACTACATGATGAAGCACAAGAAGTGGATATGACCTTACGATTCTTTAATACTGCCACGCGTACTGTGGAGGATTTTGTCCCGCAGAATGCGAACCGCGTGACCATGTACAACTGTGGGCCGACGGTCTACAACTACGTACACATTGGCAACTTGCGCTCCTACATATTTGCCGACACTTTGCGTCGCACACTAGAGTGGAATGGATACGACGTAAATCAAGTCATCAACATCACCGACGTGGGACACCTCGTCTCGGATGGCGATGAGGGTGAGGATAAAATGGTGCTTGGCACTGTGCGCGAAGGCAAAAATGTCGAAGAAATCATCACTCAGTATTCCGATGCCTTTTATGCAGACCTTGTCGCACTCAATACGAAGAAAGCAGGCACGTACCCACGAGCAACAAAGCATATCCCTGAGCAAGTCGCACTTATCGAGGTGCTTTCACAAAAAGGTTTTGTCTACACCACCTCGGACGGCATTTACTTTGATACAAGTAAATTTCCTCGTTACGTTAACTTTGCAAAGCTCGATGTGATGGGCATGGAGGCAGGGAGTCGCGTTGCGATGGGTGAGAAGAAAAATAGTACCGACTTTGCACTTTGGAAGTTCTCCCCAAGTGACGGTGTAAAGCGTGAACAAGAATGGAACTCCCCCCTTGGAATTCTCCGCAAAGGCTTTCCAGGGTGGCATATCGAATGCTCGGCGATGGCGATGAAGTATCTCGGAGAGACTCTCGATGTGCACACTGGTGGAGTCGACCACATCCCCGTGCACCACAGCAATGAAATAGCGCAGAGTGAATGTGCCACAGGAAAGCCCTTTGTACATTATTGGTTGCACAATGCACACATGCTCGTTGACGGGCAGCGCATGGCAAAGTCACTTGGGAATGGCTACCGCCTCATCGATCTTCATGAGCGAGGTATTCCCCCGCTCGCCTACCGCTACTGGCTCCTCACCGCACACTACCGCACGCAAATAAACTTTACGTGGGATGCACTTGCGGGTGCACAGTCTGCATATAATAGACTGACAAACTTTGTCATTGGGTTGAAGGGAGTGCCAGCGGGCGCATTGGCTGAGAGCTATATGCATGAAGTTACTGAGTCTATCAACGACGACATGAACACCGCGAGCACCATTGCGCTTGTCTGGAAACTGGTAAAAGATGCGGGTGTTCCTGACGCAGACAAATACGCAACACTCATGAAGATCGACGAAGTACTCGGTTTAGGACTCTCGAGTTTCCATGCTGGAGAGTCGCAAGAAGTAATCCCCGAAGCAGTAAAAAAACTTGCTGAAGAGCGCAGTCACGCGCGGGCGCAAAAAGACTTCGTAACCTCAGACCACCTTCGGGAGGAAATAAAAAAGCATGGATACGACGTGAAAGACAATCCCGAAGGTCAGCATCTTGAAAAGAAATAAAGCCACCCGAGGGGGTGGCTTGCAAAACTTCGCAGCATGTCTACTTCCATGCGATTGGACTGAGCGTGAACGGGGACAATCCGGCTTCCCTGCTACCGATTACGTAGTGAGCACCTTTCCATTATTGCGCACAGGCTTGGGTAAGCAATAGCCTCCTGCTGCTTTTGCAATACGGGCCTTCCATGCCTCGACATCAGTGGGCTGGACGTGGAGCACAATGCTCGTTGGTAGCACACTTGCAGCTTGCGGGATAACGCTCATATATAAGGGGAGATCAACTGAGAGCACTGGTGTACTCACCCCGCTATCGGGCACAACCAGCACACCGGGTGTTGCTATGCCACGATGGCATGCGACGGGAACGACGACACTCAGGCGATAGTCTCTACCATGCACAGTGCTAAGTCGGGCACCCATAAATTCGGGTAAAAGTAGCGACGCACTCCCGCCCGCACTGAAGTCTTTGAACCCAATGAATCCTGTTTTCTGAGTAGAGAGGAGCAGATTGCCTCCACCCAGTTGCACGACAAAATGAATCATGAGTGCCATGGCAAAAAGTGCGACCGCAAACAAACCAAGTAGGTTTTGAGCTTTTTTCATCACAAATCTCTTGAAAGAAGTCTATTCATCACAATACTGACTTATTGACACATGTCAATATCAGTCAGTCAACCCTATCCGGACACTTCACCCGCGAATACTTGACAAGGCAATACTTACTATGCTAAGATGATTGCCACATGAAAACACCTTGCACTGATTTGGATTGGTCTAAAAGCTTTATGTATTCGATACATCAGACGTATTTTCTCGCAGAAAAACGACTCGAGCAAAGGCTGCGTGACGCAAAAGGCATCAGCTTTTCACAATTTTTAATTTTACTCGGACTGCACTGCAACAGTAGCACCTCACAAAGTGGTATTGCTGATTTTCTCTATCTCACGGAGGCCACAGTCTCTCGCCACATCACTGCACTTGAAAAAGTAAAACTGCTCTCCCGCAAAGAAGACCCCACAAACAGAAGGCGGCACATACTCACTATGACACCGAAGGGGGTCACGGTGTTCACCGCAGCACACACGATCATTGAGCATGAGCTAAAAAAAGTCTTCAGTATCATCCCAGAAAAAGACCGATCACTTATCAGCAAGTCGTTTAAGGATGTCATTGAGAACCTGCAACATAAATTATAAATCACCATATTACCTATGAAATCATTAATGCAAACTATGGGTGGATACACTAAGGGGCGAGCGGGTGCATTTTGGGCACTTTCAAAGGCAAAGCGTTACACTGTGCTCCTACTTCTCCTTGCGGTGCCAATTTTGTTTTCCTTAGTTGCAAAAAAGGAGGTGGTTGAAGAAAAGAGCGTCGACACCACTCGTGTGGTGAACACAATGACAGTCGGGGCGCTTTCAGAAAATCTCACAACACTCTCACTTTTTGGCACCGTGACATCCAAAAGCGAAGCTATGATACGCGCGGAGTCTGGCGGGAAAATTGTTGGTGTATATAAAAAGTTAGGCGACTATGCCCCCGCAGGCACAGTTATTGCCGAGTTTGAAAACAGCGCAGAACGTGCGCAGGTACTTTCCGCAGAGGGAGCGTATGACGCGGCAGCTCTGGGGAAAGACATTGCCGGCATCAGTCTTGGTTCGTCGGACAACGCATTGCTTGAAGCAAAAACCCAAGCGCTAAATGTCTTATCATCAACATACACTGGGCTCGACGACGCCATCAGGACGAAAACTGACATCGCGTGGACCAACCCGCAAATGCGGGACGCGCACCTCGTGGTAACGATATCCGATGCAAAGTTGGTCATCGAACTAGAGGCTGAACGTACAAATATTGAGACTGTACTCCGTGCCCGTGAGGCCAAGAATCGCACCCTCACCACTGGAAGCGACCTCATCGTAGAGCTCACGCTTCTTGAAACTGAGGCAAACACGATAAAAAAGTATCTCGACGACCTCTCACTTGCCTTCAACCGTGCACTCGCAGATACGGGAACATCGCAGTCGGAAATCGATGGATATAAAGCAGTCACTGCAGGTGCACGTGCAGCCGTAGGTGGACTTGTGGCATCAATTGCTAATACGCGTAACGCGCTCAATGCCAGTCTCTCTGCAAACTTAATTGCAGAAAAAAACTCATCTGGGGAGCAGGGGGGTGCCGCGAGTGCCTCAGATGCGCAAGTAAAGTCTGCGTTGGGCAACCTCCGTGGTGCACAATCGCGACTTGAGAAAACCATCATTCGCAGTCCAATTTCAGGAACAATCAACTCCCTCTCCATCAGTACTGGTGATTTCATTTCTCCGTATGCTGAGGTGGCAGTGATATCCAACAACAGCGCGCTAGAGGTGCTTGCATATGTCACTGAGGAAGATGCGCGGGAAATTGTGGTTGGCGGTAATGTGGCAATCGAGGGAGGCGCCAAGGGCATCGTCACTCGCGTCGCACCCGCGCTGGACCCAAAGACAAAGAAAATTGAAGTACGTATTGGTATTGTGGGAGGTAGCACACTCATTAATGGCCAGTCTGTGACGGTCGAGCTCGTGCGTAGTCAGAAAAAATCATCATCGGCAAAAGAAATGAAGGTTCCTCTTTCGGCGCTCAAGATTACTCCGTCAGGCATCATCGTCTTTACTGTTTCCACAGAAATGACACTCATTGCCCACAGAGTTAAGGAGGGTGCACTCTTTGGAGATCAGGTGGTGATCACGGAGGGTGTCACAAGAGAAATGGAGATTGTAGTCGACGCACGTGGACTACAAGAAGGAATGCAGGTAACGCTCGCAAAATAAATCCGATAACATAATCCCTTATGCACAATCTCTGGATATTTTTCTTGAAAAAACGCGCCTTTACGTACATGCTTATGGGCGCACTCACTGTGGGCGGGCTGTATGCCCTCAGCGTGATACCGAAGGAGTCATCACCTGAGGTGGTGGTCCCCTTTGGTATTGTCACAACCACATTGCGCGGCGCGGGGGCCGAGGACACCGAAAAACTCATTACAGATAAAATTGAGGACGAGATAGCAAACCTCGAAAACATCGACAAGGTGACGTCATCGTCGCTTGAGGGGGTTTCAATAGTTTCTGCGCAATTTAATGCCAGTGCAGATATCGACAAATCTATTCAGGACCTAAAAGATGCAGTCGACAAAGCAAAGACTGCATTCCCGAGCGAGGCAGACGAGCCATTCGTGTCGCGGGTCAACTTTTCAGACCAGCCCATCCTCATCATCTCGATATCAGCAGATGCCGGAGGACGCGAACTGACGCAGCTGGGGACTGACCTCGAAGACGAACTGAAGAAAATCAAAGGTGTCTCTAAGGTAAATATCGCGGGTACGCGCAAGCGTGAGGTGGGCATCGTTCTCAGAAAACAAATGCTTGCAACCTACGGCATAAGCCCTGAGGTGGTCATGGGTGCACTCGCTGGTGCGAACGTCACGTTTCCCATAGGA
>JAYTEB010000022.1:0-14662 GCA_043735605.1 Candidatus Lloydbacteria bacterium
AAAAGACTCACGATTGTGAGTCTTTTGTGTATTTGTCGGGGCGCCGGGATTCGAACCCGGAGTCGCTCGCTCCCAAAGCGAGAATGTTAGCCGTTACACCACGCCCCGTCCTCTTCAGCACCCACGGAGTCTAGCATGACCAACGCTACTTGTGAATCACTTCTTGAACATACCAAGTATGCCGCCAATAGCGGAAACGCTGGCATTCGCACGTTGCGCCTGAAGTCCTCGAATCTGCACCCGAAGCTGCTCTTGCTGGCTACTCATATTAGCAATACTCCCCTCGGCATTCATCGCACTGACATCAAGCTGTATCTGACCCCCCTCTGCACGCGCGCTCTCTCGCGCCCGAGCCACCTCGTTGCGCCCTTCGATCTCAACTTTTCTTAAATCTATTCTCGCGAGCTCTGCGTTGTAGTTATTTTCATCTACTGCTGTGGGGCTGGGGATCCGAAGAAAACGCTCCCGCGCTTGTGAAATCTGAAGATTAATCTGTGCCATTTCCACTTTATACTGCGCATCGAGTGTTTTTGGCTGCACGCGCGCGCTGACACCAGCCTCGATACTCCCAACACGCTGCCTTGCCTCTTCCTGTCTTACGAGAATGCCTTTTTCTTTCTCAATTTTTTCAATACGTACGTTCAAGTCTTTTATTTGCGCGTCGATAGCCTTGAGAGACTCAACTTTATTATGGATAGCGACCCCACTGGCCACAGCATCTTCGAGTGGGCCCGCAGTAGCGGGAAGTGCACCACCCAGACCCGCCATGACGGACAGTCCCGCAAGAAATGCTTTCGTGTGCTTCGCGATGGAGGGAGCAACACCAACCTCGTTCTGGCTGATGGCGTCGGGCGTCTCGGCTGTATCCAGAAGTGGCGCTCCAGCAAAAGCCGTGGCCACGGAGACGGCGCGGGCAGAAATTGGTGCACCCTCCCCTTCTGCCATGCGTGAAACCTCGAGGGTCTCAGCAAGTAACTCGAGCTCCTCCCTAGTGAGTGCCTCCATGTTGAGCGATAAATCTTCTTTCACAACAGGGGCGCCATCGAAGGAGTAAGCTGGCTCTTGATATGAGAAGTCTGACTGCGCAGTAAAAGACACCGCAACCTCAGGGTCGACGTGCGCATTCGTGAAATTTTGTTCTGGTGACTTTGACATAGGTGGTTGCTTATCCTGCGACTAATTGATCTTCTATCTCCCTGCGCTCCTGTTTGATAATCTCATGCAGTTTTTTTAAATTCCCTTGAGCGTCTAGTTTTTTCTGCAAGCTCTTCACTATCATATCTACTCCGAAGGGGTCCTCTTCGCATACCTGCACAAACATCTGCAGCATAGTCTCAGCCACAAATGGCACCCTGCCTTCAAGTATCTCTTTGTCCCTCTTTGCAAGGTGTGACTGCTCAATAATGAGCTTTGCTTTTTCAACAAGCGTTATTCGTGATGAATCACTCATATAAATATTATAGCATGTTTTAAATAACTATGCAAGTGTTTTCACGCAGCATAGGTTTATAGACTTTGCTGACTATTATAGCACGATCACATCGCTCCTAAAAAACATATTTTTGTTACACGTGAAACACAAAAGCTCTCCTACCATGCAAAATCTTCAAGAAGTTTCACTTTTGCAGTCTTGGACAAAGTATTCAGCT
This sequence comes from Candidatus Lloydbacteria bacterium, assembly GCA_043735605.1. Lineage (GTDB taxonomy): Bacteria > Patescibacteriota > Minisyncoccia > Phycocordibacterales > UBA6899 > MHLP01. The sequence goes on from JAYTEB010000022.1 coordinate 1,650, forward strand.
CAACGAGAACCGCGATGATCTCCCAGTCCCCCTCATAAGCAGTTTCTTCAATGTAAATTTGAATTGCTCGATTCATTCGCATTATTTTTGCTGAATGTATATTATCCTCAGCACGGAAGACATCATCTGTTTCACGTGAAACCGTTTCTCGTGAAACCGTTTTTACTTCCACAAAATAAATTTTCCCTCCTTTTCGCGAAATAATGTCTATTTCTCCTACTTTTTTAAGATAATTTAGCGCAACTGTCTCAAATCCACGTTTCACGAGAAACGTTTCGGCAATATTTTCACCTATTTTTCCTGTTTTTTGTTTTTCAGTTGGCTGTTTCACATGAAACATAATAGCATGTTTTATATTTGTTACACGTGTAACACCGTGAGTCGTTATTCAATAAAGTTGTGTACTGTTGCTAGAAACGTTACTTAGTAACGTTTCTATTAGTAGTCGCAAAGTAGGCCAACTCGAAGAGCTGAGCATAACCCCATAAAAGACATTCTATAGGTCACATGCATAATGTCCTTTATACCCACTTTCCACAGACTTATCCACAGTTGTGCACAGAGGTGCGCAACTTCAATGTGGATTGAGTTTATTGGGAATATCGGCTACTATGTCTCCGTATCAACATTGCGGGTATGGTTTAGTGGTAGAATACGTCCTTGCCAAGGATGAGACGGGAGTTCGATTCTCCCTACCCGCACCGTTAATAGAAAAATCGCCTTCTGGGGCGTTTTTTCTATTTTACGGGACGGAGTAGCAAGTGAAACTTGCGAGGGAGAATCGAAGCCTTTTTCCATGTTTTCGAAGATTTCTTAATCTGAGAAGACGGAAAATGGGCACTGACCGAGTAGCGGTCGATTCTCCCTACCCGCACTCGGTCAAAAACACCAGCTACTGCTGGTGTTTTTGCTACCGATGCGCGGTAAGGAAGTGCTCTGCAGCACTTCCGCGGGGGAATCGAAGTGCTTTGCGTTATTTACGAAGAATTCCTATTCTGAGTAAATCGCAAAGGCGTACTGAAGCTGTAAGCTTCGATTCTCCTTACAGGAGCTGTACACCTTTTGGATATTTAAGAAAATATCTCAAAAGGTCTTGCGGATTGGCCCCATCAGAATGGGTTCCCACTCCAAGCCCCACCCTACCCGCACAAAAAAGTCCCCAGTGGGGGACTTTTGGCTTAAATACTAGCTATTTTGCAGGCTGAGGATGTACTCAATGGCCATTTGTAGTGCCGTCTGCTTGTTGGCATAGATACAACCCATTTCCTCAAGTCCTCGATTGGCCTCATCATCACTCGAGGCCGAGTACATCTTAGCCTCTGGGAGACTCTCTATAATGTGGAAAGTGAGAAAGGCGGTTGTGTCGCCACCTCGAATTGTCTCATTGCGAAACATGGGGACATACCAGTCGAGGATAACAATGTTAATATCCTTGCGCTCCTCAATATAGAGCAGCGCATCCCTAAGGCACATCGCGACGAGCACCTCGGCGTGGGGGGAGAGTAGCGCTTTTGCCACCTCTTGGTCGACTGGTTCATCTTCCACCACGAGTACAACAAACTTTTTATTCGCCACCTTCTGCTCCAAAAAGAATTGACTGAGGCAATACAACACTATACAGTGTATTGTGTCAAACACTCCTCAAGTGATTTGTCATAAAAATATCGCTCTCGTAGTGAAATGGATATCACGACTGCCTTCGAAGCAGTTATTGTAGGTTCGAATCCTGCCGGGAGCACCGAGACAGGAAATACCCTCAGTTGGGTATTTCCTGCGAAGGTGCTAACCACAGCGATGTCTCCCAAAAGCTTTCTTCAATGCTTTTGGAAGACCGCGAGGTGGGGTCGAGAGTTCTTAAGCTTTTATCTCACGAAGTGAGGTAAAAGATTTAGAAACTCGTGACCACAAGTGTAAATCAAACAAAATGAAGCGATGGGGCACGGTCGGCAGAAATTTTGAGTGGCGACGAAAAATTATCTGTGACCACCCACGTATACGATGACCTAGTTTACGTGCGGTCAATACGCAAAATTGCAAACTTGTGACCACGAGTACACACAATCTGTAGCAAAGAGAAATCATATATAATAGACTCATGCAAAAACCATTCTCCATCCCACCCGAAATATCGTCTGTCACCAACATGCTCGAGGGGGCGGGCTTTGAGGCGTACCTCGTGGGTGGATGCGTGCGCGACCTCTACCGTGGTGTCGCGCCGAAAGACTGGGACGTGACGACGAATGCAAAGCCCGATGAAATCATCGCGCTTTTCCCAAAAACATTTTACGAAAACGAGTATGGCACCGTCGGAGTAGTAAACGAAAACATCGCAGAGGGTGACGTCGAGCGCGGAAGCATGCGCGTCGTCGAGGTGACGCCATACCGCAAGGAGAGCGCGTATGCGAATTTCCGCCATCCTGACGAGGTTTCATTTTCAGGGAAACTCGAAGACGACTTGCTGCGTCGCGACTTCACCATGAATGCCATTGCCTACGACGTGTCAAAAAAAATAATCATTGACCCCTACGGTGGGGAGGCAGACATCGCGCGCCACATAATCAAAACCGTAGGCAAACCCGAGGATCGCTTTCACGAAGATGCGCTCCGCATTTTGCGCGCAGTGCGTTTTGGCGCAGAGCTTGGATTTGCCATAGAGATGGAGACTATGAATGCGGTCGTTGCGTACGCGGGGAGGCTCGAGCACATTGCGGGGGAGCGCATTCGTGATGAGTTTTCAAAAATAATTATGAGTGAGCGCCCCATGGAAGGGGTCGTCCTCCTCAATCGCACGGGCGTGTTAAAATATATTATTCCTGAGCTTGAGGCGGGTCTTGGTTGTGAACAAAACGGTGACCATATTTACGAAGTGTGGGAGCACAACCTGCGCGCGCTGCAACACTCGGCGGACCGGGGGTGGCCACTCCACGTGCGCATCGCAGCACTCCTGCACGATGTGGCCAAGCCGCATACACGCAAGTGGTCGGATGAGAAAGGGGACTGGACGTTTTATGGGCACGACGTCGTCGGTGGACGCATGGCAAAAAAAATATTGGAACGTTTACGTTTTCCGAAAAAATTTATCGAGGACGTCTCCACACTCGTGCGCTATCATTTATTTTTTTCTGATATCGAAAAGATTACGCTCTCCGCGGTGCGCCGCATCGTGGCGGGCGTGGGGCCCGAGCTCGTCTGGGACCTGATGGATGTGCGCTCGTGTGACCGCATCGGCATGGGTCGCCCGAAAGAGACTCCATACCGCCTACGCAAATACCACTCGATGATTGAGGAGGCGATGCGCGCACCCGTGTCGGTGGGAATGCTCAAAATCGACGGAGCGAAAATAATGGAAGTACTCGCCGTAAACCCAGGTCGTGAAATCGGGTGGATCCTGCACGCACTCTTCAACGAGGTGCTCGAGGACCCAGAGAAAAATACTGTGGAATACCTGACAGAGCGCACAAGAACACTCGCCACCATCGACAAAAAAGAACTCGAAAAACTTGGCGAAGCAGGGAAAGAAAAGAAAGAAGAAAAAGAGGAGGGGGAGGTGAATGCAATTCGTAAAAAATACGCCGTAAAATAAGATTCTTTTGAGTATTGACACAATTATACTTTTGCTGTATAATTAATATGGCCTATTAATTGTACCTAAATCCTTACTGGAGATTGTCATGAACCAACGTTTTTGTATCTTGGCTACCGCCCTACTCGCATCGGTGCTCCTGAGTGGCTGCTTCGCCACCAGCAGCGAGCAGAAGTACGGCGCACTGGGTGGGGCGGCGGGGGCAGCGCTCTGCAGCAATTCGCAAGCCCTCCTCGGGCTGTGTGTCATCGGGGGATATGTCCTCGGCTCCGAGATTGGAGCGCGGAGAGACGTAGCCCAAGCGGCGCAGGGCACCACCAAGTGCAAGTCGCGGACCGTGCGCCGCTTCAACGCAGACGGCACGGCAATCGCTGTGGAAGATGGTGAGACCTGCGAGTCCGAAAAGACAATGCCTGGGTACCGGACCTCACCACGCTAGCACCACAACGAGCAACAACACCCGCCCACCTCCATTGTGTGGGCGGATTTTTTATTGTTGACAGAACGTCAAAATCATGTATTATGATAAATAGGCACCTTACAAAATCTGGAGCCACATTTCATCAACTTTTTTGAAAGAGGGGTTCCAAGTGAACAAAATCGCGTTTCTACTGTCGGAAGGATATCAGCTCGGTCGGGTCCATCAAGACACCGAAACTGCGCGGCGCATCCCAAAGGAGTTTGTCGTGGTGACGAATGCACAAGGTGTACAGACAGAGTACTGTGCCACATCCACACGCATCGTCCTCATCGGACGCGAACTTCCGGGAGGAGCACTCGGTGACGAATACGGTGTAGTCTGCAGTCAGGATACCCGCTCGAGCAAGTTTGAAAACACGCTCGGTGGCGGGCGACTCGAGCCATATGACGGTGAGTTTCGCACCGAGGGAGACGAGGGTGCTGAGGAGTCAGTACTCGAATGCCTCTTGCGCGAAGTACAGGAGGAGCTCGGTCTCACACTTCTTGCCGAGGAGGTTACGCTGATCGGGCTCCGCACTATCACAGAGGATGGGTCTGGGGTACCAAAAACCATTGATGGTCGTATTTGTGTCGACGCATACTTTTGCGGCTTCGTGGACGAGCGTCTCGCTGTGCATTGCGAGCACAATGGTGAAACGGGTGACCGGCGAGTGTTGTCACCGGAAGAGTTACTTCTGATGCCGCCACGAAGAAGTGAGGGCAAAAGACCGCTTCCACAAACACAGCGGCTTGCGGTGGCGACAGCATTCATCACCATTTCGGATTTGTGGAAGGACGTGCTTCCTGCACCAATCGCCGCACTCGTCACACGCGCGCTTCCGCTGGCGCAGGCGGTATACCGAAGCTCTGGTTGGACAAAAAACTTCATTCCCCTGATTCAACAATCGTGAATCGCATCGCCCCATGAGGGGCGATTTTTTACTTCAACTCTATCCACACGGGGCAGTGGTCGGAGCCGTATACGCTGGAAGAAATTCCAGCAGATTTGAGTTTCGGTGCAATCTCTGATGCAAGAAAAAAATAGTCGATGCGCCAGCCGACATTGCGCTCGCGGGCGGCGGTCTTCATGTCCCAGTAGCTATATGCACCCTCTTTGTGGGGAGAGAAATACCTGAAGGAGTCGACATAGCCGTGATTCACGAGCTCATCAATCCACGCACGTTCCTCAGGAAGGAATCCCGTATTTTTTTCGTTTTCTCTTGGGCGGGCCAGGTCTATCGCCTCGTGGGCGGTATTCACGTCCCCACAAAAAATCACTTTTTTGCCCTTTTTGCGCAGTTTTTCTATATAGGTCAAAAATGCATCGTAAAATTCTAATTTATACTGAAGACGCTCGGGCCCACCCCCACCATTAGGGAAGTACACATTCAAAAGGACAAGATCGCCAAAATGTCCGATAATGATGCGTCCTTCATCGTCAAACTTCTTTATACCAATGCCGTACTCCACGTTGTCGGGTTGTGTCTTTGAGTACAGAGCGACGCCACTATACCCCTTGCGCATTTTGCTTGAAGAAAAATACCCATAGTACCCCTTTGGTGCGCGTACTTCCTCTGGGAGCTGCTCGGCTTCGGCTTTTATTTCCTGCAGTCCGAGCACGTCGGGAGATGTCTCATAGAGCCACTCCAAAAAACCCTTCTTTGAGACAGCACGTAGTCCATTCACATTCCAAGAAACATATTTCATCTGCCTATTATAAACAAAAATCCAAGATGTCCAACCAAGGCGAGAGGATGGCTTATTAAAAAATTCTGGCCACCGTCCTCGGTGGAGATCCGAGGAATTTTTTATAAGCCATTCTCTCGTAGTAAACACACCTATGGAGTACGACGTTTGTCGTGAAACATTTTGTGTATCTCTCGAAGCTTGCTGTCGGTCACGTGTGTATATATTTGGGTCGTCACAATACTCGCATGTCCGAGCAGTGCCTGAACCGAACGAATATCCGCTCCGTTCTCAAGGAGGTCGGTGGCAAAGCTGTGACGAATAACGTGTGGGGTAACTTTTTTGGAAATCCCCGACTTTACCGCATGGTGTTTCACAATACGTTCCACAGAACGTGGGGTGAGGCGAAGTGACCCTTCTTTTTTTGTTTGCGACTTTTCACCACCACGCCCCACCTGCACGAAGAGTGCGTCATCGACATCTGTCCTTTTGTGGAGATAGGCCTTAAGGGCGCTTTTGGCTGTATCGGACAAAAAGACAACGCGCACTTTTTCCCCTTTTCCACGCACAGAAAACTCGTCACGGGAAAGGTCAAGGTCGCGAGGAAGCCCGCAAAGCTCGGAAACACGCAGGCCCGTAGAGAAAAGGAGCTCGAGGACGGCCTTATCGCGGAGTGACGCCAAGTCTGCACCATCGGGCGACGCAAGGAGGCGATTAAGGTCGTGGCTAGAAATGAGGTCGAGCTCGCGCTCGGGGACTTTTGCAAGCTCGATCTTCTCTGGTGACATCACCCGCACATCCTGTGCGGTCATATATTTGAGGAATGCGCGCAGTGCGATGAGGTAATAGTTTTGCGTACGCCGCTTGAGTGTTTCACCGGAAGCTCCACGCTTTCCTTCGCTTACGAGCTGCCTGTTTAACCACAGGCGATACTCACGAATGACTTCATAGTGAATATCTTCCGGATTTTGAAGTCCCGTGTGTGAAAGAAAACGCGTAATGTAGCGATCGTAATTCTCGACCGTTTTGATACTGCGCCCCTTTTCTATCTCGGTGTACTCAAGAAAGCGCCTCTTCCAGTCGTTTAAGTGCATTGCTCTATTATAGAGGTCATGTGCTCTTGTGTATAACTATTGAACATTTACCTCGGCGATGATACGATAGATGTATCAACAAACTATGAGTGAAAAGTTTTTATTTGATGAGGGGGGCATGGAGAGCACAGGGAGGGCCGGGGTCAAAGACCCTTTTGGCGACGTACCCGAAAATATATACACAGCGGAGATAGACGCAGCACTCGCAGCAAACCCAGAAATTCTTGGGAGTATTGCTGAGGCAATGGAAAGTGGCGGAGATTCTTTTAATGCTTGATGAACAGGCAGAGTATAAAATAGCTGAAGATATGTACACCTTAGAACAGCGACAAACAAGCGAGATCTACGTCCCCGGATTTACTGACGAGGTTTTTGGTCAGCACCATCTTAGTGTTGTAGAGCACGATGCCGGTACACAAATTGACCTCAATCTACAACTGGGGCAGCAGGGTATCGAGATACTCCCCCCAGACCAATATTTTACAGACGGGGAGTTTGAGCCCGCGGCGCGCAGAGACTAAATATGAGCAAATCGAAAGGGGCTTGCTTTTTTTCATGGCTCGTGCTACCATGCCTCTCATGTTAACAGCAAAGAAAAAGCAGGTTGTTACGGCCAAGATAAAGCGCCACGACACGGACACAGGATCACCTGAGGTTCAGGTGGCGATTTTGAGCCAGCGGATCAACGAGCTCGCGCTGCATTTGAAGGAAAATAAAAAAGACCATCATTCGCGCCGAGGATTACTTAAAATGGTTTCTGACCGCCGTGCACACCTCAAATATTTGAAGAAGAAGAGCGAGCCGAAGTACAATGCTTTGGTGAAGAAGATCGGAATAAAGTAAACACGGTCGCAAGACGGTGTTTATTTTTTCTGGTGCGCACAATTTTTTATACTGTTCGCACCACGGAGAGTACTTCCATTTCTATCTCCCTTCGGTCGTAGAAATTTAGGTCGCATATTTTATAAGTTTTTATTTTAGCGATTGCAATTTTTGAATGAAATTCGAGGCGGCGAGGTGGGCGTATTCGAGAGGACTTACTCCTCGTAAGTTCTCCGAATCGCTCGCCGAAGTCAACAAAGAAGTTCGTCAAAAAGGGCGATTGCCCACTTTTATGTCAGTTATCAAACACAAGGACCAGCGAGTCGGCGTCTTTATCGATACGCAGAATCTCTATCACAGCGCAAAGAATCTTTACGACGATGCGCGCGTCAACTTTAATAATATTCTCGTCGATGCAGTCGCAGGGCGCAAGCTCATCCGCGCCATGGCATACGTCATCTCCACAAAAGAAGGGGTCGAGCAAAGTTTTTTTGACGCACTAGGAAAAATAGGCATCGAGACGCGCTCCAAGGAGCTGCAGGAATTCTGGGGAGGCGCAAAAAAGGGCGATTGGGACGTGGGCCTCGCGGTCGACGCTATCACCCTCGCGCCAAAACTTGATGCGATAATCATCGCCTCGGGAGATGGTGACTTCGAGCCATTGGTCAAATACCTGCAGATCAACATGGGGGTACAGGTAGAAGTTATTGCCTTCGGAAAATCTGCTTCATCGAAGCTTCGTGAAGCGGCTGATGACTTCTTCGACCTCTCTGACGACCCCAGCGCATACCTGATGGGCTACAAAGAGAAGCGTCGTGCCAGTGCACCACGTAACGGCGGAAGGGGTGGACGAAGCGGGGGCGACAACAACCCACGCCCACCACGTCGGGCAGTCTCACTCTAGTAAGAGAAGTGCCTATGCGCAAAAGCCTCACATGTGGGGCTTTTGTTTTTTGCGGGTTTTGATAGAGTGACTCTATTAATAGCGTTGGCACTCGGATCATCAAATTGAATGCTTTCATCATTATTCAATGTGAGAATCTGGGTGTCATAAAACTTAGCGAGGCTTGAGATTTTGAGTGAAGTTCGAGGCGACAAGACGAGCGTGTTCGAGAGGACTTACTCATCGTAAGTTCCCCGAACCCCCCGCCCTAGTCAACGACGAAATTCGCCAAAATATCGAGCCGTGAACATTATGAAAAAAGAATTGTATGAAATAGAGATTGGAGGAAAAAAACTCATTGCTGAGTTCAATGACTTGGCGGACCAAGCACACGGCTCGGTGATGATGCGCTATGGCAACACGACCATACTTGCGACCACGGTGATGTCGGGCAAAAAGCGCGAGGGGGGAGACTTCTTCCCACTCACCGTCGACTACGAGGAGCGCTTCTATGCCGCAGGGCAGATCCTCGGTAGCCGCTTTATGCGACGCGAGGGGAGGCCGTCGGATGCTGCGGTGCTCTCAGGGCGCATCATCGACCGCACTATCCGCCCCCTTTTCGACGGGCGTATCCGCTACGACGTACAGGTAGTGATCACGGTACTCTCGATAGACGACAACGAGCCGGACATCCTCGCGGTGAACGGTGCGTCACTCGCGTTCGCCACATCCGACATCCCCTTCGACGGGCCAGTATCCGCAGTGCGCGTCGCTCGACAAAATGGGACATGGGTCACACTTCCGTCTTTTAAGGTGGAGGAAGGTACAGAAATCATAGAAGGTGACTGCGAACTCGTGGTCTGTGGAAAAGACGGAAACGTCAACATGATCGAGATGGGGGGACGCGAGATCCCCGAGGATGCCGTCATGGAAGGACTTGCGTATGCGAGCGTGCAAATAGAGAAGCTTCAAAAGTTTCAGAAAGAGATTGTTGCCAAGCGCGGCAAAGCAAAACGTGTCATTGTGCTCGAAGACGTGAGTGACGACATCAAGGCACTGTTTACCGAAAAGATCGCACCGAAGTTTGAGGCGACCATTTGGGGTGAGGCGGGGCGTGCACGCGAATATGCGCTGCAGGAAGAGTGGCTCGGCTACGTAAAAGAGGTGGACGGCATGAACCCAAAGCTTGCAGAGAGCTACTTCGATGAGCAGGTCAACGACCTCCTTCACACAAAGGCGATTAACGAAAACATGCGCCCTGATGGTCGCGGCTTTGACGACGTGCGCCCACTCTTTGCGCAGGCGGGGGAAGTGTCGCCAGTACTGCACGGCACGGGAATATTTTACCGTGGCGGGACGCATGTGCTCTCGGTGCTCACACTGGGTGGGCCGCAAGATTCGCAAATACTCGAAGGGATGGAAGTGTCGGGGAAGAAGCGCTACATGCATCATTACAATTTTCCCCCATTTTCCTCAGGTGAAACGGGGCGCATGGGAGGGATGAATCGCCGCGCGATAGGCCACGGTGCACTCGCCGAGAAAGCCCTTGTGCCCGTACTCCCCGCCAAAGAAGTTTTTCCGTACACTATCCGCATCGTCTCAGAGTCGATGGCGTCCAACGGCTCGACCTCAATGGCGTCGGTGTGTGGCTCGACGCTCGCACTCCTCGACGCTGGGGTACCTATCAGCGAGCCTGTTGCGGGTATTGCCTCAGGCCTCATGATGGAGTCGGCAAGTAAATATAAAGTGCTCACCGACATCCAAGGGCCGGAGGATCACCATGGTGACATGGACTTCAAGGTGGCGGGAACGAAGAATGGAGTGACGGCGATACAGATGGACGTGAAGGTCGGGGGAATCCCACTTCCGATTCTCAAAGAGGCATTTGCAAAGGCAAAAGCAGCTCGACTCACTATTCTCGAAGCAATGCGCAGAGCGATTGCAGCACCACGTGCCGACATTTCGCCATACGCTCCGAAAATTGTGGTCATAAAAATTAAGCCCGACCAGATAGGCATGGTGATAGGCTCGGGTGGCAAGACGGTGAATGAGATCCGCGAGCAGTCTGGGGCAGAGATAGACATAGAAGACGACGGTACAGTATTTTGCACCGGCAAAGGGGGCTCCGCAGAGCGTGCCCGCGACATCATTGCCGAGATGACCCACGAGTACGTCGAAGGAGAGATGTTCAAGGGTGTCGTCACGCGACTCATGGACTTTGGCGCATTCGTGAAAATTGGCCACAGCGCAGAGGGACTTGTACATGTGTCCGAGCTCGCCTCGTTCCGCATAGAGCGCGTGGGTGACTATGTAAAAGAGGGAATGGAGGTACCCGTCGTCGTGAAGGAGGTGGATGAGAAGGGTCGCATCAACCTCTCCATCAAGCGAGCCAACGCAAACTTCTTCACAGAAAAAGACGCCCCACCTCCACGTGTCTTCACTCCATCTGTGAAACCAAAGGAGTAGACACAATCAGTGTGCGCAAATAAAAACACCGCTCGCGGTGTTTTTATTTTCCCCATACCCACTTTCACCATAATCTAAATTACGTTAAGTACGACGGTCGTCGTACTTAACGTAATTGTGGCTATCGGACCAACGTGTCTTTTTTCTGAAACTCACGCAGTACGTGTAGATGTGTGCGAACATTGAAGCACGCGTTGTAATCCTCGAATGGGATTTCGTTCTTCTGTTTTTCTAAAAGTTTCACTGCATCATCGAGTGTGTGCCACTCAATAACAATACCCTGCTCATCTGCTTGAGTAGTCTGCGGAAGTCCCTTCTCACCCTCAATGCTTGCAAGAAGAAAATGTGTTATTTGATGTCTTCCAATTTTCTCACGAAACTCTTCGGTGGTAGCTATTTCGCGAATGATATCAATTGCGCACCCCACTTCTTCCCTTACTTCCCGCACGGCAGCGTCGTAGATATGTTCATCAAACTCTACTCCGCCACCCGGCAAGAGGCGACGCTTTGTGCCCACGAGTGCGAGCTTGTTGTCTTTGTCAAAAAGAACCACCTTCACCGCAAGGCGTTCTTCGTATGTTGTTATCGCGGGCGCTTTTGTATTCGGAAAAATATCTTTATCACTTAGCGTAAGCAGTTTTTTCATAAATCAAGTATAGTAAATTAAGTAAAAATGGGGTCGGGGTTGTATAATGGGGAACACATGAAAGAAATTGTATTTGAAAAGACGACCGATGAACTCACTGCGCAAGGTGCGGAACAGAAGCACGCCGGTGTCCGTGGGCCACAAGCGACACCCATACTCCGTACTTTTTCAGGCGACGTGGAGAATCTCGTGAGAGAAAAAGGAATCACCAAAACACAAGTAGTCATGGCCGAAGAGGCGCGCCGCGAAGATCGCGGGGAAGCGCGCACGGTACATAGCGACGACTCACACCTAACGCAAATTATTTTTTTTCTCCTACTCATCCTCGCATTTGGTGTGGGCTTGGGTCTGTACGTACTTATTGGAGTCAAAGCAAAGCCCGTCGACACGCGAGTACCGCAAGTAAAGACTGAGCGCATGTACGAGGTGAATATCACAAACACACCGCGCGAACAAATACTTGCGGACATTGCGACGGCGTTTAGTAAAACATCCTATACCCCAAATGAGTCGCGCGTCGTCGCATTCACGGTGACCGACGCACAAAAAAACAGTCGTGACGCTCTCACAAAAGAATTCCTCGATGCGCTTGCGGAAACGCCCATCCCCGACTCGCTGCGTCGTGCGCTTGGGAATACATTCACATTGCGCGTCCACGAACAAAGTATCACCACTCCACTTTTAGGCTCTCTCCAGTTCTCTATACGCTCCTTCCCCAACACCTTTGCGGGTATGCTTGAGTGGGAAAACAATATGGCGGGCGAGCTTATTCCTTCTCTTGACCCAAACTTTTCGCGAAACACATTACGCACCCTTTCAGGAAGGCCATTTGTCGATGCGCGCGTGTCGGGACTCGACGCACGAGTACTACGTACCCCAGACGGGCAAGTAGCTCTTGCATACGTATTTGTAGGTACGGCGCACCTCGTCATTGCAAAGAACACAGACATTCTCGCATCGGTAATATTGGGATTCGCGGAGGCAGAAAAAAGTAACTGAGGGCGGGTTCACGGAAGGACTATTGCCTACGAACCCCATTCGCGTATGATTGACGCATATGGCATTCGCAAAGCTCTACGCTATCCAACCCACACTTTCGGGTGGACACAAAATAACCATCGAGGCAGATCTCACAAAAGGGCTGCATGCTTTTACTATCGTCGGACTCCCTGATAAGGCAGTCGAGGAGGCGCGCGACCGCGTGAGTGCAGCGATCAAAAATAGTGGATATAAATCTCCGAAACAGCGCAACCAAAAGATCACCGTCGCGCTCGCACCCGCGTCACTCAAAAAAGAAGGGCCCTCTTTCGACCTCCCCATTGCACTGTGCTACCTCCTCGCCACCGAAGATATTCGATTCTCGCCTGAAGGGAG
>JAYTEB010000023.1:0-14590 GCA_043735605.1 Candidatus Lloydbacteria bacterium
GAGTTTTATGGGGAGCTGTGTGCGTACTTTAATAGGAAGAAGGCGGAGGGGCTTTTCACAAAAATGCGCGACGAGCCCCATGCCTATAGAGACGCGAGCCAGCCCTACGACGGGGAACTCCTCCCCCTCGCATATGAAGAGGGAGCAGTGACTGAATTTTTATTTTCCAACCAGTGGAATCTTTATCTCTCTGGGCTTCTAGGAAGGGTGACGGACCAGACGACGGCGCTCGCGCTCCACTTTCATCCAAGTGGTGACAAAACAGGCTGGGTGCACAACGACTACGCCACAAAAAAGTTTGACCGAAAGAACTACCTCGCAAACAAAGTCATTCCATTCGAGTGGGGAGTCCCCCGTGCAAAAACAGCAGACGTCTTTTTCTCTTGCCGTGCGATAGCGCTCGTGTATTACTTCAACAACGACGCACCGGAGGCCGTGGATGCTGGTGGCGCCACGCTCCTCTTTGCAAAAGAAGGCGACGTACTCCCGAGTGTAACAGTCGCACCAAAAAACAATAGGCTGCTGGCATTCAGTGTCACACCACAGACGTACCACGTGTTTCAAGAAAATCACTTTGACCGCGCATCGCTCGTGCAATGGCTCCACGTCGACAATGCGTGGTGCGTCGCCAAGTTTCACCAAGAACCAAAACCCTATGTATAAAAAAGTTTCCAAAATGCTCGAGTGGCTTCGCAAAAGCACAAAGCCTCAGGAAGAAAAGTTTCCTTCTTCCACAAAGGTGGTCGTCTTTTTCGGCGGGTCGGGGAAGGTAGGCACGACGCTCCTCGCAGACATTCCCGACAATGTATTTGTGGTCAACGTCAGTAAGAAACGTGAAGTACACCTGCCTCGCGTGGGGAACGTAAAGGCTGATCTTGAGTACGACGACCCAAAGAAAATCCTCAAGAAGATACTCCGCATGACAGGGAGGGTCGACGTACTCGTGTTTGGCGCAGTGGCGGTGTCGCGCCGCTCGCTCCTCGCACAGACTGAAGACGACATGGCGAGTGAATACAAAATAAATGTGTGGAGCGCAATACTTTTTCTCAAAGCATGTATGCCCTATTTTGTGGGCCGCGGAGCTGCGGAAAATAGTGAGCGAGGGCGATGCGTCATCACCCTCTCAAGCATGATTACCCGCAATGGAGTACATCGCAAGCAATGGGAGCTTGGGCCCTACGCCGCACAAAAGGCCGCACTGGAGATGTCTATGCGGTGCCTCGTGCACGAGCTTGGCAATAGTGGCATAGGGTCCGCGATACTCGCCCCCACACGAGTGGTAGGAGACGCATATATAGAGAAAGTCCGCGATATTTTCTGGAAAAACGTACTCTCTGGGGGGATGGCGGGATGCGCCGTTGATTTTATCGAGGAATAGCGAAAGATGCCTTGTGTGCTTGTGTATATGGGCATAGACACCCCGCATCATTAGGCTATAATGAGCTGTATATGATCACACAATCTTCTAAGAAAATAAAAAAGCGGTTCCTTATTATTCTCTCTATGTTTATCGGGGTCTTTGCGTCATTCTTTTTTCCTCACTCAAAAGACGGCATGGTGAACACTGCGAGTGCGGACAACGCTGGAGGCGGGTCTGTGATAGACCCCTGCCCTGACGGTCCATGCTGCAACTAAGGAGCGTGAAAGAAAATATGCATAAACATACCACCACCGTATTGATTTCACTTCTTGTGCTGTTTCTTTTCCTTCTCGGGGGATACTTCATTTTTCAATCATCACAGAAATCAGCCAAAGACACACTGAGAGTGCGCGACCTCGCCATAAAAGTGCGAGAGGACGAGCTCTATGCTGCCGCCAAAAAATATGCCGCAGCCGGTGAGAGTGCAAAGTCAATGGAGGCGCTCCTCTCACTCAAAGAAAAATATAAGGGGCAGCCCGAAGAGTCTATCGTAGCCAACTCAATAGGCGAGAGCAATTTTAACATGGGAAAGAGGGCCGAATCCGCACAGGTTTATGCCGACATCTACAACAACACCGAATACATAGCAGTCTCACGCGCATACGCACTCCTCACCGCCATGCTAAACGCACGAGGAGTAGCGGACCCATCATTATTAAAGCCGTTCTTTACGGAGGCGGAGTTCGCGAGCTATATAGAAGCGGGCACACTCGAGCTTGAGGCATCGAGGAAGATCTACGCGATTCAACCCTTTGCCATTGCCGCAGAAAAAATCGTGCGTGACGACATTGCAAAACTCGAGGCAACGTTGAACAGCACGCCAAAGATGACTGCCTCAGGGAAGATCGTACCCCCCCAAGCACTCACCGACGGAGTGGAGAAAATCATGGCAAAATTTGCAGACGACCTAGCAGCAAATATCTACCTCCTCGAGATCTCCTCGGGTATGACATGGCTCATCCCGAGTACACACATGGCGGCAGCACGTCTGTATGCAGATGTCGAGCTCCGTGGATACACGCTCCTTGGGATCGGAGGGAAGCCCGTAGGTGAGCTGGCCTCGGATTCATTCACTTCTGCTATCGCTCGGGCACGTTCGATGAATATGGAGCCCCCCGAGCAGTTTGCGATGCTCGCCTTTGCAAACTACTTCGCCATGAAAAAAGATTTTACACAGGCAGCAGAAGTCATTGACGCACTTAGCAAAAAACCCGTAAACAAGTGGGTACTGGGGAACCTCAAATCGGGCGATGCGAAAACTCGCTACGCAGGGCTCGTGCTACTCATGAAAGCTGAGCCGAGCATTACCTACTTCAAGCAGTTTGGCTGGTAATCTATGCAAAACGAAATAGGACGAAACAAAAAAATACTCTTGTGGATACTGCCACCCCTGCTGTTTGTTGTGGGTATCCTATTTACACTCTTCTCTCCACTGCGTTACACCGCACTCGTAGAGCCAAGTGTACGCGACATAGACCCCAAGGCAATATTTGAACTCATCGAAAAAAACCCCGACCGCTACCTCCTCATCGACGTGCGCGGAAGTGCCGACTACAAAAAGATTCATGCAAAACATGCCATCAACATCCCCATTCACCTCCTCTATGAAGAGCGGAAAAACTTGCGCCAAAGCGGCAAAGAAATAGTGCTCATGTGCACCGGCGGAAAGCTCGCTGGGGTCGCATATTCGTATCTAGAGCATTATGGTTTTCAGAATATCAGTCGCGTCGATGGTGGAATAGAGAACTGGCAAACACAAAATCTCCCCATCGTCATGGAGGATCTCTTTCGCTAGTTATCATGCGTAAATACACTCACGCCGTAAAAATATTTATACGGAGGGGCGACGTAAAGACCGGCCTCCTTTGCGTGGTGCTCGGGGCCGCAGTATTCTTCTTTTCCACAAGCATCATGGGGCGAGCAGTGCCGCAGAAACCCGAGACACAAAAGGCTGTGGTGGAACCGCAAACCTTCATTGAGGCCCTGAGCGAAAAAGACCACTACAAATCTCGCACAGACTCTCCGTACGCGGTGATTGAATATGTCGACCTCGACTGCCCATACTGCCAGAAGCTTTATCTCGCACAAAGACAGGTCTATGCCGCTACATTTTTAGAGAAAATCAACCATGTTTATCGTCTCTTCCCCCTCACCGAGCTCCACCCACTTGCAGCAAAAAAGATACTCCTCGCCGAATGTATAGCGGAGAATCGTGGAGAGGAAATATTCTTTCAGTTTATCGACGCGTACTTTCTCACCCAGCGTGGTGGTGCCCCCATGGAGGACTTCACTCCGCTCGTCGCAAAATACATAAATGCTGAGCAAATAGCATCATGCCAAAATGACGCCGTGCTCAAGGGGCGCATTACCGACTCCGTCGCGAGCGCCACAAGAACTGGAGTATATAGCACGCCAAGCATGGCGCTCCTACGTGATGGGGTGCTCGTGGAGCGCTTCGACCTCATCGGCTCGTCGCGCGGCATGGACATTCTCTACAATACACTGCGCTACTCTTTGGGGGGAGCACGCTAGGATCCCACTCGTGCTATATTGTGTATCACTCCTACTATGTCTATCTTCAACAAAGAATCTCGGATCACCGACCTACTGAAAGAGTTGGGTACCGAAAATATCGTACATATAAAAAATGGCTCACTCTATAGCCACCTCTTGCGTGTGGGCAAGCTTCTTCGAGACTTTGGACATGAGGGTGATGTGGTGCACGCGGGAATGTGCCACTCCTTATATGGGACTGACTTTTTTGCCAAAAAAACACTCTCATCAGATGACCGCGCGCAACTGCGCAAGGTTATCGGGGAAGAAGCTGAGCGACTTGTGTTCTTATGTAGTGCAGTAAAGCGCGAGACACTGCACAAGAAGGCGGGTGGGTACTACTTTCTACTGCGCGAGGAAGGCAAAGACATCTCCCTCTCAGAAAAAGAAGCTTCTTTGCTCCTGCACATATTGCTTGCCAACGACCTCGACCACGTCACAACCGGAGTCCCGCATGAATGGGGCTCCACGTTTAACCTCTATGCCCCATGGAAGCACTTGCTTCTTCCCGTGCCACAAAGGCTCGTCTAGGCATACGCGGTAGACCACACGCTTCTTCCGACCGAGGAAAGAGACGCTGTGCGCTTCATCGCACATGCAGGGATTCAAATAAAGACACTCACCCGCTCTGTTGTGGTCGACCCATGGCTCCATCCATCAGACCTGAGAAACCCCGTACTGGAAGGATTCAGCCCAGGAAGTAAGACCATAGACTACTTGATTCCGGAACCCAAAAACACCGCTCTGGACATTGCGGCCGACGTGATACTTCTTTCACATTTTCACACACACCACTCCCCCATTCGTGAAATAACCGAGCTCCTTGAAATCCGCCCGCTGACCATCATATGCCCAAGGCTCTCGGACAAAAAGCAAGAGGAGCTTGAGCTCGCCCTTGGAGAGAGGCTCTTTGCGCGCATAACACTACACTTTATCGAAAAGGACACGGTCATCGACTTGGGTAGCGGGGTAGAGGTTTCTTGCCTCACGCACACGCACCCCGAGCATTTGGCTTTTTTTATAAAAACAAAAAATACGAGCGTGCTTCACATATCGGATGCATCCGTAAATGAGGACAAGCTCCGCAATGACTTTAGCAAAACGTGGGACAAATTTTTTGCCCTACGGCCCGACTTTCTCTTTATGGGTGCGGGTGGGCACAACCAGATAATCCTCAGTGGTGCCAATCGTGACATATCGGAAAATGGGACATTCACCCCCGTCCAAGCGGCAAAATTTGTCGCTCGACTACTCCCGAAACATGCGGGAGTCATAGGTGTATACAACTTCAGCATCTGGGACAACAGACAAGAGTATGCCATGTCCACGGAAGACATCGAGGGAATGTTTTATTGGGGAGTTTCATATTTAGCACCTTCAGTAAAGGTACACATACTGCGCCCCGGAGACTCTTTTCTTGGCACAAGCGAAGCTATCCGCAGCTGAGCCCTATCTCGAGCTCTTCCTCGTGAGGTAAGAGCATGAAATGTATGCGGTACTTTGCATCCTCGTGCTTCGGTGGGGTATTCGTTGCACTTAAATGCAGACTGGGCTCGATAATGCCAATATGGAAGTGGTCATACGGGACGGGGATTTTGAAGCCGAGAAACGGCGAGGTGAGGTCCCACCCTCCAAATTCTTTGCCCACCATGTGCGCCGCTATGTCTGACTCACGCACATCATATTCTATTGAAACAATGCTGAAGCCATACACTCCGTATGTCGGCCCACCACTCGTGGATGCCGCTGGAGTAGCCCAATGCTCCATCTCCCCTTTCGGTTCTTCGGGCTCCTCAGGTCCTGTAGATTCTTTTGGAGGGCCTGCCTCATTGTGGTCATGCTTGATGAAGACCGCACCCTTGGGGAGGTCGTCACGAGTGAGGGTCCGCACCTCTGTAGTATGATGGAGAGAAAAGTAGAGCGCGAGCAGTGCGATGGAAGCACACAAAATGAGCACGGTTCTTGGCCACAACACAGACAGTGAAAAGTTACTCATAAAATTCATCATACCACGCACACCACAGGGGAAATACTATTATGTGGTAAAAAAAACCTGAACCACGGGGGTTCAGGCTACTTGCGATGCATATTTACTTTGCAGAAGGACTGCAGTCGGTCTTTAGCTCGTAGGAAACGAGGCTTACGGAACGAGAGTCGAATGGTCCCACTTTGCGAAAATACTGCACATATGCGCCCACTTCGGGGGCATAGTACACGACGTCTTCGGCGCGCCCACTTACCCCAGGGACATTCCACCATCCTCCCCCAACGATTTTGAGGGTGCGGTACTCCTTGCCACCAAGAGTAAATGTCTCGAGGTTGGTTACTTCGTAGCTCATACTCGACGTGCCAGTAACGTTGACAGCGGTGTTCACAAAACGCACCGTCGCTTTGTACTGTTTCCCAACATTAAGCGGGAAATCGTACGAGACGATGTTCGTGATGCTTGTGGGAACCGCCGAAACTTGTTCGTGTCGAGCCTTCGTGATGGAATAACGCGACACCTCTCCGCCGAGTTGCGTACGTACAATGTGGTACAGATCGCCCGAAACGCTCTCCACTTCGTTGATATAGTCCTCGGTGACATTTCCCTTTTGGGGACCAGCGAGCTCGGTGCGCTGATAGCGCCACTTGGAGCCCACGCAAATAGTGGGACTCTCGACGGGGCCCGCCACTTGCCCCGCGGGGCCGACAATGGTTTGCGCGTTTGCGCCAAGTGACCAAAGCGTCGCCGAGAGTAGAGATGCACAGAGCAAAATCGTACGGGAGAACAGTTTCATAAAACCTCCGTTAATGTGATGAACTAAGCTGCTTCTGCAGCGACCAACCGCATTAAAGCACACAATGTGTTTTTCTACAAGTAAAAGTAAAAGTGGATTGCAGAAAACAAAAATGGGGGCTAAAAATGAATTTAGCCCCCATGTGACGCACTGACCCTCATCTTTTTTGACTCAAAACTTTAAAAGTCCTTGCTCATCCAAAAATCCCCAGACACGTGCCGCAATATGCTTATTTCCCCTCTCGTTCGGATGCATACCGTCAGAAAGAAGCATTGCATTATTCTTATACACTCCCAAAAGCATGTTGGGGAGGATGGGGATGCCCGCCTCACGCGCGATGCGTTCATATGAACCCGCATAAGGATATGCTCCATCTACCTCGAGGCCCAAAAGGACGACGCGTGCCCCACCTTGGAGCAATACTCCGACAAGCGCGCGAAGCCTCTCCTCAAAGACCACCCGGGCCACTCCCTGAAGGAGATCATTGCCCCCGACTGCGAGCAGCACGAGTTTCGGCTTGCACAGAAGTACAGAAGCAACACGCTCGAGGAGGTTTTCTGAAGTATCCCCCTGCACACCCGCGTTCAAGAATCGCACGCCCTTCCCAGTGTATTGTTTTTGCAATTCAGCAGGATACGAGGATGCATCTGTGCCCGCAGTAAGGGAGTCTCCAAGGGCAACGACGGGGTGCTCGTTTGCACCCAAGGTGCATGCGAATGAACTTCGCGTGACACTCTCCATGATGGGTGCTGCGCTTGCATGAAGTGCCCCTCCCTCCACAACAATATTCGCGTATACAGCGTCAATCTTGATGTACACACTTTCCTGCCGACCGCCGAATGCGTCCGAGAAGACCTCGCCCACGCCGCTTGCAATGCGGGGATTCCACCTTGCCTTTGGGAGCCCTGGGATGTTGATGGTCGCCAGAGTGCGGGTGACCATCATTCTACGCCCAAGCACCGTGATGGTTTCTTGCGCTTCTCCCACATACGACGCGTACCCAGATGCATCCGCGACACAGCCCATGCGTGAGCTTGAAACGTACAGTTTGCGCATCACTGTTTCACCGGCGTTGATGGAACAAGGGTTCCATCCACAGTGATTTGGCAGAGATGTCGGGGGAATAGGAGTAAACTGCGGCAAGCAGTCGAGCTCCACAACAGCAACGCCATCAGCATGCTCGAACAATTCGAGCGGCCTCCCCGCCAGTGCGGCAGAGAAAACTGGGCGATGATGGAGCATGCGCGAGACATGTATGCGCTGCGGGCCACTCAACAACTCACTTCCCTCAAGGGAGGTGTACTTCATTTGCCACTCGACAGCATAGCCCACCGAGGGCACGGTATACGACTTCACTGCTGCAAAGGCAGCAATAGGGAAACACAGAGCGGTGAGGCTCAGGATCAGGATCAGGATTGGCAGAAATCTTTTCATCTCAACCTCCAAAAAGTCAAAGAACCCCTACTAGAAAAGAAGTATACCATAAAAATGCAAAGTAAGCAATACCCCTGAGGAAGAGTGAAGTCCCAGAGCTCCGTGAAATATGCTATTATTGTGCGATGGAAGGAGACAAATTACACGATATTCGTCATACATTTGCCCATTTATTGGCGATGGCGGCTATCGAATTCGACCCGAGTGCGAAGCTTGGCATTGGCCCCGTCACCGACGACGGCTTTTATTACGACTTTCTTTTCACCAAAACCCCCTCCCCTTTGGACCTGAAGGGGTTTGAAAAGTCAATCAGGAAGGCGATCAACCAAAAGCTTGTTGTGGAGGGTCGTGAAATTACTAAAAGTGAAGGGGAGCAAATTTTTGCAGGCCAGCAATTCAAATGTGAACTCCTAAATGAGTACGCAAGCGAAGACAAAACGCTCACTGCGTACACCGTGGGCACTTTCACTGACTTGTGCAAGGGAGGGCACGCCTCAAACACGAGCGAACTTGCGGCAGATGCATTCACCCTCACGCGTATTGCGGGCGCGTACTGGCGCGGAGACCAAAAAAACGCCATGCTCACCCGTATCTATGGTTACGCGTTTGAAACAAAAGAAGATTTACGTGCATACGAAACGATGCTCGAAGAAGCAAAGAAGCGTGACCACCGCAAACTCGGTAAAGAGCTCGGGCTTTTTGTATTCTCAGATCTTGTTGGTGCAGGACTCCCCCTTTGGACACCAAAGGGTACGATACTCCGCGAGCTCCTCAATGACTATGTCTGGAGCATGCGCAAGAAGAAGGGATACCAAAAAGTGACCATTCCCCATATCACCAAAAAAGAACTCTACCAGACCTCGGGGCACTGGGCGAAATACGCCGACGACCTTTTTCGTATCAAGACACGAGAAGACCGCGAGTATGCCATGAAGCCGATGAACTGCCCCCACCACACGCAGATTTTTGACGCTTCCCCGAAAAGCTATCGCGACATGCCACAGCGCTACGCCGAGACTACCATGGTGTATCGTGACGAGCAGTCGGGCGAGCTGTCGGGGCTCTCCCGAGTGCTCGCTATTACGCAAGACGATGCACATGTGTTTTGCCGAGAAAATCAGATAGAGGAGGAAGTATTTGCTATCTGGGATATCATCGACCAGTTTTATGGCACCTTTGGATTTACGAACCTCCGCGTGCGCTTCTCACGACACGACGAAGGGAAATTTGAAAAGTATCTTGGCACAAAAGAGGTCTGGAAAAAATCTGAAGATGCGATACGCTCGCTCATGCAAAAACGCGGGGTCACCGACTTCATCGACGGCGAGGGAGAGGCAGCTATTTATGGACCGAAGATTGACTTCATTGCCAAAGATTCTATTGGCCGCACACAGCAGATAGCCACCATACAGCTCGACTTCAACCAGCCCCTAAGCTTTGGGCTCACGTGTACAAACGAAAAAGGCGAGAAGGAGACGGTGGTGATGATTCACTGCGCAATCATGGGTTCTATCGAGCGCTTTCTCTCAGTCATCATTGAGCACGTTGGGGGCAACTTCCCACTCTGGCTCTCCCCCACACAGGTGGCCATCGCCCCCATCAGTGATGCACACCTTCCGTTTGCACAAGAAATTGCCGCGCAACTCGAAGCCCTCGATATCCGCACCATGCTCATGGCAGAAAACGAATCACTGGGTAAAAAGATTCGTATTGCAAAAACAGAGCGTATTCCCTATACCCTCGTCATTGGAGACGCCGAAGTCAGCGGGCGCCATGTTACTCTCGAATCCCGCGACCACGGAAAAGTAGGCGAACTCAAGCTTGCCGACCTCCTCACCAAACTCATCAAAGAAATCACCGAGAAAAGATAGCTGGGAATTCTATCATTCCCGTACATACACCGTCTCCAACGAACCTCTCCACACCACGTCCGCCAAATTTCGGCTTCGTCGTCCAGAAAATAGGAAATCATATCCCGATAGGCCTTTCTATTTTAAAATGCCTCGTTCGAAATTTGCTCGGACCTATGCGGAGACCTCACTTGTCTTGTCGATGGCACTACGCAGACCCCACTACTTCTTCTTATTTTTTCATTTTTTCCACATTTCATAAATTACGTTAATCAGACCGACCGAACGTATTAACGTAATTATTTTTTTGAGAAAATACTCTATTTCAACTCAAAATGTTCCTTCAATTTTTTGTCATTTTCTATTTTTTCGACTACACAGTAGAGCACCTCGGTACCAATCTTGAAATCTGCTTTCAGTAGGACCACAAGTGCTTCGCAGTCGTGCGGATAGATCCACACACTATTTTGCAATTTATAAAAACCAAATGCGCGCAGTAGCTCTTGGAGTCGTATCCGAACTTTTCTACGGTTTTCTTTGATATCGTACGTCACCATGCGCCACCGCTTATCCCAGCGACGATGCACCCTACTGTCGGGCTTACGAGCGACCATGAGCGCCAGTTCGTGTTTCCCCGCATTGGTGAGTCGCACATATTTACTATTTTTCCCGCCCTCGAATACGAGCATTCCTTTGCCAATGAGTTTCTCAAAAGCCGTCCCGAAAAGATACTTAGGGTTTTGACGACGTCTCTTTCCTCCGTCAAACATTGCGAGTACCTGCAATGCGTTCGGGGCCAAGAGCGCGACACTGAGTATTCCAACACCAGCAACGGTGTGCAGTAGTACGTGCTGAATATTCGTCCGCACCCGCACCTTCCGTGCCCCCACCTCGACCACCCTCTTCGTGCTTTTTTTATTTTTTATATTCTGCACATCCTTCATATTCCCCAAGTATACACAAAAAATATAATTACGTTAACACCGACGGTCGTCGGTGTTAACGTAATTTTGTTTGCATAGAAATTGACACATTAACCTTAAAGGAAAATCGATGCTAAAAACCGCAGCAATCAGCAAGTGAATCGTTTTATTACTTTGTGTATTATTGCCCCAAGTGGGGATGGGAGCACAAGCAGCGCAACCAATGAGAGATTGTCTTTTGATAATCCATATGATCCACTGAAATAGCCATAAAAGAAGAAGGTGACGAGCAGCATGAGTAGCGCAGTAATGAATAGCTCACGCAACGTCGCACGTGAAGACCAATACCAGCCATGAGCGAGGAGTAGGGTGGGCGCAACATATAGCAAAGTGGAAAACATCCCTCTCCCCGAGTGCCCCAACACTGATGCGCCGAGCACAGATATCAGGCCGACGAGCAGTAGTGTACCTGAAATCAGTGAAATTTTTCTGAAAGTGTTCACGTTGTTACACATCCAGATTGGCGAGCTTGGCGTTGCTTTGAATGAAAGACTTGCGGGGGGCGACGTCGGTACCCATGAGGAGGTCGAATATTTTGTCGGCCTCTTGTGCGTCGTCGATGCGCACTTGCTTCAGCACGCGGCGCTCGGGGTCCATTGTCGTCTCCCAGAGCTCTTCGGAGTTCATCTCTCCAAGACCTTTGTAGCGTTGGATGTGTACCTTTGCAGAGCGTTTCGCAGACTTTGCATCTGCCTCGGCTTCAGTTTCTGCCTCGGCGTCCTCGTCCCCAGCACCTTCTTCTGCCTCTTCGAGCTCTTCGGGCTTCACACCCTCTTTTTCTAAGTATGCATTTTTCTGTTCGTCGGAGTAGAAATAGTTCACCTCCTTCCCCTTCTTCACTTTGTAGAGTGGCGGCTGCGCAATGTACACGTGGCCTGCCTCGATGAGGGGCTTGAAGTAGCGGAAAAAAAGCGTGAGGAGCAGCGTGCGAATGTGCGCTCCGTCCACGTCGGCGTCTGTCGCGATGATGAGCTTATGGTAGCGCAGTTTAGAAATATCAAATGTGTCCCCAATAGCTGCACCCATGGCAATGACGAGATTCTTCACCTGCTCGGATGCAAGAATTTTGTCGAGGCGGGCGCGCTCGATGTTGAGGATTTTTCCACGGAGTGGGAGCACCGCCTGCGTACGCCTGTCACGCCCCGTCTTGGCCGTGCCACCTGCGGAGTCTCCCTCTACGATAAACACCTCGGACTCTGCAGCACTCTTTGACTGGCAGTCGGCAAGCTTACCAGGAAGCGTCATACCCTCGAGCGCACCCTTCCTGAGTACGGAGTCTTTCGCGGCCTTCGCTGCTTTGCGCGCCTTCAGTGCGAGGACAACTTTCTGGATAATAGACTTTGCATCCTCTGGGTGCTCCTCGAGATACGTTCCAAACGCTTCGCCGAAAACTTTCTCCGTGGCACCACGCGCCTCAACGCTCCCGAGCTTTCCCTTCGTCTGTCCCTCAAATTGGATCTCCGCCATTTTGATGGACACCACCACAGTGAGCCCTTCGCGCACGTCGTCGCCAGTGAAGCCTTCCTCTGCCTCCTTGCCCATATTGTTTTTCTTGGCGTAGTCGTTTATTGCACGTGTGAGTGCAGTGCGAAATCCGGTCACATGCATTCCCCCTTCGGGGTTGTAGATGTTATTGGCAAAGGCGATTTCACGCGAGGTGATGTCGTCCACATACTGCAGTGCCACCTCCACCTGCACATTGCCCTCCGTCTTCTCGACATAAAAAATCTCTTTGTGTATTGGAGTCTGGAACTTGTTGTAGTACTTAATGAGCGAATGGAGCCCTCCTTCAAAGAAGAAGGACATCGATGGCACATTGTAGTATTCATCCTTTAAATAAAATGCTCCATCCACGTCGATTTTGCCATCGTACTCACGCAGGTCGAGCACGTTTATCTCGAGCCCCCGCACGAGATATGCCTGTTGGCGCAAGTGGGAGACGATGGTGCTCCAACTAAATTTTATTTCACTAAAAATCTCTGGGTCTGGGTCAAAGACGACGATAGTACCGCGAAGCTTCGAGCTCCCCAGTTTCTTTACTTTTGCCTTATGCTTGCCGCGTGCATATTCCTGTACATGCTCGCCACCGTCACGATGCACATTCACCCGTGCGTACTGCGACAAAGCGTTGACCACGGATGCTCCGACGCCGTGGAGCCCACCGGAAACTTTGTACCCACTCTCCTCACCACCAAATTTGCCTCCCGCATGGAGCGTCGTCATCACCGTTTCAAGGGCAGAGACTTTGGTCTTTGCATGAATGTCTACGGGAATACCACGGCCATTGTCGACGACACGCACGCGATTCCCCGGAAGCATCGCTACCTCGATGCGGCTGCAGTAGCCACCCATCGCCTCGTCGCGTGAGTTGTCGAAGATTTCCCAGATGAGGTGATGTAGTCCCTCGACCCCTGTCGAGCCGATGTACATTCCAGGGCGCTTGCGCACGGGCTCAAGCCCTTCGAGAATTTGGATGGATTCCGAGCCGTAATTTTTCTCCTTCTTTGTGTCGTCTTTTTTTGCCATAATTTTCCTGTTTAGAATGAATTATTGCCCCCAACATGAGGGCAATCTGATGGTGAAAGTATAGCAAAAAAGCCCTCCCAAACCAAGCACTTTTCTCCCATTTTCTGTGTTAAAAAATGAGTAAAAAAGCTTGACATATTCTATATGTAATGTATTATGAGGTAGCTATGGCATGTCGCCTTGGCTCAACGTTCTTCAAAGGAGTCTCTCGATGAGGACTACTGAATTTCTTTTTGGTAAAGGCAAGCAGGAGTACGCTGTGACTGGGATTCTGCTGTTCCAGGGTTGTGGAGACCTTGTTCCTGCCACAGTGGAGAGTCACGTGCGCAAGGCATACTTCACTCACCCTTGGTCCGACGATGAAAATCCGTCCATCACACGAAACCCAACAATCACAGTGACTCACGTGCAATCGTGTGCGGATCACAAGGGAAGCATCACGGTAGAAATGCGCTTCGACTACCGATTCAGGCAAGGACAGCTACGGGCCTATGGAAAACACCTTGCATTACTTGAGCACGTCGTTCAAATGAGATACGAGTACATGCTTCGGACGGTCATCGCGATTGTTCAAACGCGAAAAGAAGTTGGGCGCTGGGCACATTAAGCCCACGCGACCTATGACCCCCAAAACCCCGCTACGGCGGGGTTTTTTTGCTATTTTACTCCGCGAACATTGCGAGTCTGCGCCAGTATTGGGCGAGGGTGGCATTTGAAATTCGGACTACTCCACCTTCTTCTTTCGATGTAGCGTCAGGTTCGTAGATGGTGTACTCCTCCCCTTCTTTGGCGACCACCAGCACCGAGTGGGGTGTGCCGTCGTCCTTCCATCCACGCTTTACGGAAAGTATGACTAATCCTTCATTTTTTAATGCAGTATCAATGTCAGTAAAACCGCGCATGAGATTTTCTGCTTCAGCCTCACCCTTATATTCACGACGAGCGAGCGCTACTCCGTAATTTTTTGCAAGCAGAATGATGCGCTCGTGGATCCACCCTACATTGGGGTCGCGTGCACTAAGGGCGAGGGCTTCAGCGACGAGT
>JAYTEB010000024.1:0-5502 GCA_043735605.1 Candidatus Lloydbacteria bacterium
AGAAAAAACAGCAAAGAAGGCCGTTGTAAAAAAGGCCATCAATCTCGAGGCAAATGTCTACACGATGGACGCAAAGAAATCAGGAACCATCACGCTTCCTGAGACAGTGTTCGCGGAAAAGTGGAATGCAGACCTCGTGCATCAGGTCGTCATCGCGATGCAGGCAAATGCACGCCAGCCAGTAGCGCACACCAAAGATCGCTCTGAGGTGCGCGGAGGTGGAAAGAAGCCATGGGCCCAGAAGGGAACAGGTCGCGCGCGTCACGGATCATCTCGCTCGCCTATTTGGCGTAAGGGAGGTGTGACACACGGACCAAGGAATGATAAAGACTATTCACAGAAGATCAACAAAAAGATGCGCGTAAAAGCACTCTACGTTGTGCTTTCAAAAAAGTTTGCCGACGGACAGATGCTTTTCATGAAAGATGTCACGATGAAAGAACCAAAGACAAAAGATGCACGCGCCATGCTCACGAGCTGGGGTACAATCGAAGGGTTCACACCACTCGCCACACGCCGCAAGAATGCACTGTACGTCGTACTTTCCAAGCCCGATGCTTCGGTAAAGAAGTCATTCCAGAATATGGGGAACGTTTTAGTGGGCACTGTCGCTGCACTCAATCCGGTCGACCTCCTCTCTTACCGCTACATCCTCATCGCCTCTCCTGATGAAGTAATGAAGGTCATAGCATCTAAATTGAAATAATATGGCACTCTTCAACAAAAAACCCACTGCCGCCAAAGCCGCAGTGCAGAGCACGAAGACCGACAGTAAGGCAATGAAAGCTGCAAAGCTCGACAAGAAGGATGACATCAAGAACCTCGAGGCGAAAGAGGCTGCAACGACGACGAGGGCCGCCAAGTTTGGTGGACTTGAGCTGAATCAAGTTTTGCTCCGCCCGCACATCACCGAGAAGGCGACGGATCTTTCGGAGCAGAATGTGTATGCGTTTGAGATTTCCCTTCGTGCCAACAAGATGCAGGTACGTCAGGCGATCGAGAAGTTCTACAAAGTACAGCCACTCAAAATTGCCGTCATTGTGGGCATCGCAAAGTACATGAAGAATCCTCGCACAGGCCGAATGCAGACAAAAAAGACAGCGATTAAAAAAGCATTAGTCTATCTCAAGAAAGGAGATAAGATTGATTTTGTATAATCCTGTAAAACAAATCAAACATGAAAACATTTAGACCATTAACGCCATCTCTCCGAAATACTGTCCTGACTCCATACAAGGAGCTCCTCTCGGGTGACCAAACGGCGATTCCCAAGAGCCTCACGGTGGGAAAGCGCAAGACTGGAGGGCGTAACCATCACGGCCGCATCACCATGCGCCACATTGGTGGAGGAAATAAAAATTTAAAGCGTGACGTCGATTTCAAGTACAAGAAGCGCGACGTGATGGGCCGCGTAGAGGCCGTGCAATACGACCCACTCCGCACCGCATTCATCGCCCTCGTCGTCTACAAAGATGGAGAGCGTGTATATGTCGTCGCCCCAAAGGGTATGAAGAAGGGGGATACGATGATTACGGGCGAGGCAGTCCCACCCACAGTGGGCAACCGCCTTCCACTCAAAAAGATTGCGGTCGGTACATTCGTCTACAACGTCGAAGTGCAGCCAGAGGGGGGAGCAAAGCTCGCTCGCTCGGCAGGCAATTTCATCGAAGTTGTTGCCAACGACTTGGGCTACGCATACTTGAAAATGCCCTCATCCGAAGTCCGTAAGGTGTCGGAGAATTGCTGGGCATCGATAGGTGGGGTCTCGAACGACCAGCACAAGCTCCGCAAGGAAGGAAAGGCAGGTCGTAACCGCTGGAAGGGTATCCGCCCACATGTCCGTGGTAGTGCCATGAACGCCGTCGACCATCCTCACGGAGGAGGAGAAGGTCGCATGGGCCGTGGACTTCGCCGCGCAAAGACTAAGTGGGGTAAGCCATCAGGCAAAGGCCAGAAGACGCGTTCCCCAAAGAAATATTCCAACGTATTTATTGTGAGTAGAAGGAAGGTTGGAAAGAAGTAGTTACAAAGACCGCCGCGAGGCGGTTTTTGTTTTGTTGGAATATTCTTCGGAGAACGTGCAAGCGTATTTTTGGCGCATAGCTTTGTTGTCATCGTTGCGAGCCCCGCTCACCATATACGAATATGCCTCGGGAGGCATCGCAACTCGACGCCTCGCTCTGCATCCAAAACTCCGCTTGCAAAATGCCGTGATGTCGATATTGTATGTAAATGGTAAATGATTTTTGGTCTTCGCTTGCAGAATGGTTAAAAGAGAAAACGAGCAGTCCAATCTGGGGTGTTTTTATTGTTGCATACGTGGTTTGTAATTGGAAAAAGTTATATGTTTTATTTTGGGAATATGGTGCCCCCACAGCGGGGACTCGTCTTGAATTTCTAAATAATGAATTGTTTCCTTTTCATGGAGAAGGGTGGCAATTATACCCCTCTATACTAGGCAACTGGGCGTCCGAACTCGTATTACCTATTGTCATTACGTTCTTTATAATTAAATATATACCTCATATAGAGAAATGGGCTCACGACTTGCATTTGTATTTTTATTTTGAACGTAAAAAAAACTTTAAAAAGAAAGAACTTGAATACGAAAAATTTTCGAGCCAGCATATACAAAATGTGTTAATCGAGAAAGAAAAACAAATAGAAAGCGCTCAGTCTGTCGAGGAGTTGACCAAACAAATAAACTCTCTCCTTTCGCAAGTTTCAGAACTTCAACGGAAAGAGAGCAACGATGTTATTTCCCCAGATGATGCACGTTGGGAAATGGAATTTGAAAGATTTGGTAAGTCAAATATTTTTAAAAAATTTTCTCAGATAGTTGATGCAATTTATAAACATGACGGATACGTGAGTACTTTTGATTTCGAACTTGATAAAGATATTCTTGCTTTTTCTCACACAAATGGGTTGGTAGAAAAAGATGGAAACCAAATTACCCTATCGGCAAAGGGAAAATATTTTGCTAAACGTTATTTAGAAAATCTCCCTTAAGATAGTTCGATTTTATCGGTATTGCCCTGCCCAGAAAGACATTTCTTTGTTGACATATTTTTGAAAATACGTATTGTTTATGGAGTTGTTCGTGGCTATCCTTAACCCAACTGGAGGACAGAGAGATGGAAGAGTTTTATGGTGTATATCGTGGCTTCACCCCCACCGACGAATCGGCAATCGCCCTAGGTGAGATGGAGCTGACTTTGAGCAAAGAGGGGCTCGTGGGGCGCATTGCTACCGGTCTCTTGATTCATGAGGAAAGAATTCCTCTCGAGCAGTTCGTCCCCATGACGGCAGACGAGGTTTCCACTGAGTACATCCCAGGAAGCATCTATCCGTCACGGACTGTTGGCTTTCGGGAAAAAGAAAGTGGCATACCCAAGCTCCTGTTCCTCACCAGTCTAGCCGAGGATGAATTTGGTCTTGTCGTCAAGCTGGGCGAAATGAGCGAGATCATAGGCCCGACACTTCTTTACTCGCCAGCGCAAATCGCAGAGGGGAAGTTTCAAAATTTCCTCGCTAAAATGAAGGATGATGCGGGAAGGAATGTGTTTCCGCTCCTCACAAACGACGGTAAAGCCTGAGGCATTCCCGAAACACAAACTCCGCAATCGCGGAGTTTTTTTTATGTGAGCGCTAAGGTTGAAAAACAAAAAACCGCATGAGATGCGGTTTGAAGCCTCGCGGTGCTCGGCAAGAGGGGTCACTCGCAAGTCAGAATAATGTGGTCAAATTGAAAACGAAAACGGTGTCGGGCACTGTTGATCCCTCAGTGGGGTGGTTGTGCTATAATTTTTTACATGACATCCAGTGAGCGACCACAAGTATCCGAAGAAGGAAAAGTAGAGTCGGCACCCGAGACAACGTTCTACCCCATGGTGGAGAGTGCGGTGGTGAGCATTGGGGACAGGGGCGCGCCTGAAGCGATACTCGATACGATCGTGCATTATAAGCGCTACATCAATGAATTAACGCAGTGGGAAAAATTTGTACTCAAAAAGTTGATTGGCGACCTAAACTACATATTTTCACTCAGTGAATACGAGGGAAAGGTTTATTCACTTGATTTTCACACTGAGGAATATCAATATGCACTGACTGAACTCGACGAAGCCGAGGAGCAGGAGCTCATGACGACATGCGCACACTTTATCGAAGACACATCCCGCGTCGCAAGTGACCTGCGCCTACTTCGCGGCTGGGGTTCGCCAGCTTCGTATTCTCGCAGCGAGGTAGACGCTTGCAGGAAGCCGTTCTTTCGTCATCCAAAAATGAATTAACGCGCGAAGATGTGGAGGGTATGGAGAGTCACAAAGTTTTTGACGAATATCACGAATTGTTTGGTGAAAAGTTTCCCTTGGAGCACGAATGGGGCAAGTGGCGCTCTCTCGGACGCGCGCGACTTTTTCGCGCGCGAGCAAAAAGCGTACTTCCCGGCTGGGAGCTACAAGATGAAGGAAAAGACAGTGGAGAGCTCTACTTCAAGAGATCAAGCCCCGAAAGCAGCATCACTCCTAGATTTAACTAACTTCCATGAAGTAAAAAATTGCACGCGCTGTACAAGTGCGGGGGTTTCGATAGAATATAAATATGCAACGTATGAATGAAAATTCTTTGGGTGAGAGAGCGGTGGACCGCGTGATGACGCCAGTAGAGCAGGTCACCATGCCCATTGAGATGGCGGAAGCTGCCATCTTGCGCGCCATAGAGATGTCAAAGGCAGTGGGAATCCCCGCCAGAGATCTCGTGGGGAAGCTTGACGACCTTGAGGTCAATCGACGCATACTTATTTGGCTCGACTCTTTTACTGACGAGGATGCAAGAGCGGAGGCACTCGAGCGCATTGCTCGTGAGGGGTTACCCCCCGAGGTGTTCAAGGATGAGGGCAACTTCATTGTCGAGGCGCCTCATACAATACAGTAAAATAAGCGCACCTCGCTGCACCCGCTCTCTTGATTGCTTTTTTGCATCCCATGTGTTTATGTGATGAGAGATTTTTTGTATCACAAGGAGAGAGATTATGTCGTTACTCGACCAGCTTGTACCCATTGCGGACACCCGCATACGAATTGGCTCTTTTTTGCGGCAAGGGGAAGGGGTCTACATCCCATTCTTTTGCATCGACTTCGGCGAGCGCACGCCATCGTATCGGGATTTTGTCGCGCGAAACACTGTTTTTACGCTCGACATTATTCCCGCCCAAGACGGAAACTACACCTTTCATTTGACGGGGGACCGACGCATCAACGTGCTCACCCCAAAGCTCCTCGAAGAAGCACTAAAGGCTCCTACCGAGCGTTTAAACGAAGTGCTATTTAGTGGTGCAAGAGCGGAGTTCGCATCAAGCGTGACGCTCTGTTCTGTGTCATATGACGCATTTGTGGACGCGCGCGACGCATTTTCGGGAGACTGGCTCCTGCTCGCAGTGAGTCAAGATGCCACAGAAGTGCTTATCGACGGTGCGGGCAAGGTGGCGCGCATCACCAC
>JAYTEB010000025.1:0-5480 GCA_043735605.1 Candidatus Lloydbacteria bacterium
CGTGTGGTCATTTTGAGCCACATGGGAAAAGGTGCACCAGATGACACACTCCGTCCTGTTGCAGAATACTTAAACAAACAATTTCCTCTCACCTTTTTGAATAAGCTCGAAAGCAAAGAGAATCTGCCCATCATAGAACGCATGCAGGGTGGTGACGTCGTCATGCTCGAGAATTTACGACACAGTAAAGGGGAAGAAGCGAATGACCCTTCTTTTGCGCACTACCTCTCTACGCTTGGGGATATATACGTCAACGATGCTTTTTCGGTGTCGCACCGTACACACGCCTCCGTCGTTGGTGTCGCGGCACTCCTTCCTCACTATGCAGGGCTACAAATGGCAGAAGAGGTCTCACGCCTGAGCTTCGCCTTCGACCCCGACCGCCCGTTCCTCTTTGTGCTCGGAGGTGCAAAAATTTCTACCAAAATGTCGCTACTCAAAAAGTTTATTAGTATCGCCGACCACGTTTTCGTTGGTGGCGCGATCGTAAACAACCTCCTCAAGGCAAAGGGCTATGAAATAGGCACCTCTATACACGACGATACTGAAGTCGATGGGCTCTCTGACCTACTAGGGAGTGAGCGACTATTATTGCCCCGTGATGTGGTGGTGAAAAACGATGCGGGGTCTGGGGTGCGTGACGTTCTGCGCGTGACAGAGGGAGACATGATTGTCGATGTGGGGCCAGAAACGATTCGCCATCTCGAAAGTGTTGTCGGCGCCGCGAAGCTTATCGTGTGGAACGGACCCTTGGGATTTTATGAAGAGGGTTTTACCGACGGGACACGCGAGCTCCTCTCGCTCATCGCTTCCTGCCATGCCACGTCCATCATTGGTGGGGGTGACACCGTGGCACTCATCGACGAGCTTGGTATGGCCGACAAGTTTTCTTTTGTTTCGACGGGTGGGGGCGCCATGCTCGACTACCTCGGAAGCGGAACCCTCCCGGGGATAGACGCGCTCCAGAAGTAGCTACAATGTCCTCCCTTCGTGTGCTGAGGGCAACAAAGGGGTATTCTAAAAATATCGGTCTACTTTTTTTCTGATTTTATCAGCAATAATTTTTGACTTTTGAATAACCATTTTGTGCCGCCCTTTTTCAGTAAGAATTTCCGATAGGACACCCCACCCCTCTTCACTAAAGGCGAGACCAGTTTGTTTTGCAATAAAAGTATTAAGTTTTCCAGAAATCCTCCTGTCTAGGGTGATTTTGTACACATAGTCACCAATGATGTTGAAGTAGGTGTGCTCATCTTGTTTGAGTGGATTCCCATAAAAACTCTCAAAAGCTAATTTTTTTTCAGTATTCCTTTTTTGCATTACCTGCTTGTCAGTTCGTGTTGCATGTGTGATAGTGAAGCGAGATGGTCTCCTTGCGTCTCTGTGTTTTTGTGCCCAATATGCGTCAGTCCCAAGTCTGGCATAGTAGTACCAATCATGTGGCTGGATGGAATAAGAAATATTCACCGCGTCGATATTTTCAGAAATGAGGGAATATGAGTGTGTCCAGAAGAGATCAAGCCCCTTCAGGCTGGTGAATACAAAAGAGACTTTTCCGCGGTGCTTCTTTTGTAAATTTTCGACATATCCTTCAGCGATGTACGACCGCTCGATCGCCCTAAGTCGTTCTCTCTCATTGCTGATCCATATCAAAGAAAGTGAAGCACTTTTATTATGTATCAATACTATTTCTTCTGTTCGGAGTGTCCGAAGAGCTTTGTAAACTCCCTGCGCGGTAACGTGCTCGTCACGTGATATTTCATTAACAAGAAAACCCACGTTCCGTGAGCCAAAGGAAAGTTTTGTAATTATTTTGTCTTTTAGTAAGAAGGCATTCCTCAGCATATTAAACTTTGAGTTTAAAAAGCATTGTTAGCATACAAAATAGTTGATAAGGCGTCAATGACCCTGCTAATATTCACTTTAGAGTAGATTCGTTACGTTATTTTGTTGAGGTGTATATGAAAATTTGCCTACTGCGCCCACTGGCGGCATGCTTGGTTGTTCTTTCTTTTTTCCATTTCTGTCTTAAATTTTCTTATCCCAAAAAGGAGGGGGACATAATGATTGGGGGCGACCGTGTGCACACTGTGTACTGGTCAAAACAAAATGAGGTCGCCTATCGGATTCAAGGAAGAAGTGAGGCAGTCTCGCTTTGTCGAGGCTGGGGTGGTGGTGAATACAAAAGATGCAAATCGACACAAGGCGGAAGGGCGTCGTATCAAAAGCCATTTGCACCGCTCACGGATTATGACAGGGTAGTACTCCTGACTCTTCACGTCACAATGCCTACATATCCTGAGTCGTTCACAGAGGTACTCGAGGCTACGCAGTGAGAT
This sequence comes from Candidatus Lloydbacteria bacterium, assembly GCA_043735605.1. Lineage (GTDB taxonomy): Bacteria > Patescibacteriota > Minisyncoccia > Phycocordibacterales > UBA6899 > MHLP01. Next base: position 2,340 of record JAYTEB010000025.1, read on the forward strand.
GCGTGGCTTTTTCATTTGAGTTTTTGGAGAATCCTATTTGATGGCAATGAGGCAGACACCGACTACCATGATGGCGCATGCGAGTGTCTTTCTCCAAATATTGTGGTCGTGAAATATTTCGCCACCAATAAGCGTGGTGAAAAGGTTTGCACTTCGCTTTATCGCAATGACGAGCCCCACTGAAGCGGCGATGGCGATAGCATTACCTTGCGCCATGCGGTAGCCAATCGTGAGAATTGCCAACACCACGAGGCTTTTCCAGTACTTTTGCACCAGAATAATTGACGCCTTTGGCGAGCCACGAAAGTGCCAGGTCAAAAAGAGAAACTGCACGGCGATAAAAAGTTGAATGAGCGCAGTATATAGTGGAACGGGTACTTCCCACGTCTTCAAGATAATACGGTCGCCAATGGAGGTGAGTCCATAGAGGATGAGTCCCACGAGAATAAAGCGCGAGTATAAGTTCCCCCATGTGTTTTTCCAGAACTCCCCACCAGAGCGCAGGTGTGTCATCTCGAGCACGTATGCCCCAACCAAGAGCACGCACATGCCGGTGATTTGCATCGAGGTGACACGCTCTCCCAGTATGATGAATGCGAAGAGGGTCGTAATGAGCGGACCAAATAAAAAGAGTGGGGAAGACAGGCTTATTTCCATGTGTCGCACGCCACGCGTCACGCTGAGAAATGCCAATGCCGCCACAAAGGAGAGCGTGAAGGTGAGGAGTAATACTTTTATGGAGATACTCTCCCATGATGAAGTGAAAAGAAATGGCAGGGTAAGTATCGCGGTGACGAATGCTATCGCTGCAGAAAAGTCGATAGAGTGCATGTGGTAGAGTGCGCGCCGCTCAAAGATTGCCGCGAGTGAGCTCAAAAATGCCGTGAGTAGTGCATAAAAAAACCAAGTCATGAGCATTATCATAGCACGAAGGACTTGCGGTAAATAAAAAACTGCACGCATGCAGTTTTTTTGAGCTATTTTTTCTTCGCTCCTCCTTTTGGCTTTTTCACCTCCTTTTTAATTTTATTGTCGCCGCGTCCCATAGAATGTGTGTACTATTTTGTAACGACCTTCTTCGGTTTCTTTTTATTTTTCTGCTGCGCATTGTTTCCTTTTGCCATGTTGTTTTATGCTACACCACTAATATGTCTTCAGTGTATCAAATTTTTCCATTTGCGTGTTTTATGTATAAAAAACAGTGGATAACTCACATCGTAAACTTTTACTTTCCACAGATAATCCACCCATAATCCACAGGGTTATACATAAAAAAGTTCACCCCGACGCGTGGTCGGGGTGGGTGAACAATGACTCAGATATCCACGCAGCGTTTGCAGCGCATCAACTGCTTGCCGGCGAAAGTGGGGAATCCGAAGGCGATGACGATACTCAGCATCACAATTGTGTAGACCAATCGGAGCGGCCAGATGAACGTCTGAATTACGAGATATTGCGCCAATGGAAGGGGGTCGTTATACACCAGTGCATTGTTGACCCCAAATGCGGCCATCGTTGGGGTGGGTTCGCTGCGCAACGGTCTGCGAGGGTCGTAGCCAAACTCGTCGCCGTCTCCCAGTGGAAAGAGGATTTTCCCGAGGCGTGGGTACTTTTTAGGGTACTTCCATGACTTGAGGGAAAATTTTCCCACAGGATAGCCAATGAGAGGCATGCCGATGACGTAAATCGACAGAAACAGTGCCCACATGGGGACAAGAAGGCCAAAAATTTCCATGAAAGTTCTCCAGTATGAAATGACGATGTGCCAATTTCCAATTTAAATAATACACTACTTCTACCAAAAAGTCAATACTCAAAAAACTCATATTTTGCAACACATTTTGTCTCAAAACTCAGGCGCCTCTCTTCCTGAGCGAGGGATTGCTCTTTTTGAGAAAACTTGCGGAGGCATCTGTGGCAGGGCTCGGTCTTCGCTTGCGAAGCTTGCCACGTCGAGCAGAAGCACAATTTTTCGCAGGAAAAAATTGATGCTGTTTTTCTCAAAAAGAGCAATCCCGAGCGTTTATTTGACTTATTTTGGCCGTTTGGGTAGTATCCTACACAAGGTATTTCAAATAGTTTTACTCTACGTCGTGGGAGGATCAGGGACGTTGGTAATTCCATATCGAAAAATCGTTAAATTGTAAAAAGTTGTTAAAAATTTTTATTAAAAACGCATGACAAGATCGCTAAAGAAGGGACCCTATATATACGAGAAGCTCCTCACAAAAATTGAGGGCAAGAAGCCTGACGTCGCAGGTGTGGTAAAGACGTGGGCACGTGCCTCACAGATCTCGCCGGAGATGGTGGGCTACACATTTGGCGTGCACAACGGAAAGGATTTTGTCGAGGTGAAGGTGAGCGAGGAGATGGTCGGCCATCGCCTTGGTGAGTTCTCTCCCACGCGCAAGTTCCATCGCCATGGCGGAAAGATGCAAAAAGACCTTGAGCAAAAGCAGAAGGACGCGGAGATCACTGCTGCGAAGGCCGCCAAGGGAGCTGATGCTGCTAAAAAGAAATAATTTATCTATTAAATAATATGGAAATTACCTCAAAACTCTCTCAGTATCGTCAGGCCCCCCGCAAGGTGCGCCTTGTCGCTACGCTCCTGAAAGGCATGTCTATAGACGTGGCACTTCTCGAGCTCACTCACCGCACCAAGCGTGTCGCCCCTGTGTTTCACAAGCTGGTGCTCTCGGCCGTTGCCAACGCAAAGGCTCAGGGACTCGATGAAAAGGCGCTTTTCGTGAAAGGTATCCGCGTCGACAAGGGCCCCGTGCTTAAGCGTTCTCGCCCTCGCGCACAAGGTCGCGCTTTCCCCATTCACAAGCACACCAGCCACATCGTGGTGACCCTCACTGACGTGCCCACGGACACTCCTGCCACGAAGAAGGCGGCCGCAAAGGTAGAAAAGAAGTCAAAGAAGGGGGTAGGTGAGAGCACTGCAAAAATAGCAAAACCCGTTACCAAGAAAGTAGCCGCTCCGGCGAAGTAATTTTTATTCTATGTCACATCATGTACATCCATATGCACACCGACTGGGAATCCTCCGTGACTGGAAGTCGCGCTGGTTTGCTGACCGTGGGCAGTATCAGGAATATTTAAAGGGCGACATACTTCTGCGTGAGTTTCTTGAAAAGA
>JAYTEB010000026.1:0-5459 GCA_043735605.1 Candidatus Lloydbacteria bacterium
TTTCAACGTCCTCCCGGACTATTTTTCACCTTTCCCTCACGGTACTAGTTCACTATCGATCACTAAGTAGTATTTAGCCTTAACGGTTAGTTCCGCTAGCTTCCTCCAAGCTATTCGTGTCTTGGAGTACTCAGGGACAAAGACAAGAAAGTTGTTCGCATTTCGACTACGGGGCTATCACCCTCTGGGGCTTTGCTTTCCAGCAAATTCTTCTATACGTACAATTTGTAACTTTCCGGCTTACGCCAGTCTCTGCCCTACAACCCCTATACATGCCGCGCACTTTCCGTTTGCACAGAGAGTGCGCGGCGCATACAGGTTTGGGCTCTTCCCCTTTCGCTCGCCGCTACTTCGGGAATAACTATTGTTCTTTTTTCCTCCGGGTACTGAGATGTTTCACTTCCCCGGGTTCGCTCTCTACATCGTAGAGTACGTGGTCTTCAAACCACGTGAGTTGCCTCATTCGGAAATCGAGGGATCAAAGGTTGCTACACGCCTCCCCCTCGCTTATCGCAGCTACGCCACGTCCTTCATCGCCTCTTAGTGTCAAGGCATCCACCATACACCCTTGGGTTCTATTGGGAACCCAAAAAACCATTTCGTTTTGCACTTCTAGGCTTGCGCCTAGGCACATGCAAAACTGAACCGCAATATTTATTTTTTGTTCTCGAATGCGAATTGCTCCGCATCCGTGAATGTTTCTGTTTTTGATGTGATCCAATGCCTACCGACGAAAAGACCTCCTTGCGGATGGAATTTAAAGTAGACACTGTTGTTGCTCGATGATCACACCTTTTGCATTTGTTTATACTGCTCCTGAAAAGACAGTATAAACAGTTGTATATCTTCCGATATACACTACCTCTCGGTGTTACCGCCAAGGATACTATCCACTGGCAAATCGAGGGCAGAATTTAAAATACAATGTCAAAGAATTTCCATCCATCCATTTTCCTCCCTTAAATAAAAATCCGCTTCTTCGGCGGACACAAACCAAATGAACGGCGTGTATCGCGCTTTATTGCTTGGATTTATAAAGGTTTCTCATAACTGCGTACTTGCTAGTATAGCCATATCCGAAAGGGTGTCAAGCGATTATCAAAGTCCTTCTGTGTATTTTGTGGATACCCTGTGGAAAGCCCAAAAAGTAGGGCTTTTTTGATAAATTAAGGCATATTGTTTGCCACTCGGACTGCTTGGAGTCAGGTGCTTTTTTTCGACTCAATGTGAATTAAACAACATACTTGACACTAAGTCTATTATAGTATAGGATATATAGAAGAAATTCCTTCTCAAATTACGTCTTTTTCAGGAGCCCCACATGAATACGATTCGATCTTGGTGGGAAGCCCTTAGGCTTCTCCCCTGCGCAGTTACTGTCTTCCTGGCATACGGGAAGATGGGATACTATCCGTGGCACCATGCCAGGGTCGCGATCGGATCGTATTACAAAGAAAAAAAGAAATTAAAGGCAGCAGTGCTCGTGGAATACTTGTGGGGTTGGTTCCCCATTGGCACACTAATGTGTTCTATCGATGCTGGGTGGCTCCCAGTCGACGTGATGTTTTCGCATGAAATGCAGAACATCCGTCGAGATGGTGGCCGTCTGGGCTACTTTGGCAAATTTGCCGTCATCCCCCGCCTTCACGGCAAGCGCACAGGAAAGCACCTGATCGACAACGCGATACGCTGGGGAAGGACACAGCGCTTGTCACATGTCGTGGTCATCGTACACCCCTCGCATGTAAAATATTACAAGCAAATGGGATTCACGGTAGTGAGCCGGAGCCACGACACCACACCAGGACTCGAGAAAGCTCCTGCCGTATTACTCGTTCTTGATGTGAGTCAATTCACAGAGAGCAGAGAAGTAGGTCGGCTCTTGGGCGTCACACTGAAGCCCAGTCTGAGCGGCCCCAGCATGGACGCCCCAAAGAAACCCGAGCATGTGGGGGCGTAGTGAACTGAAAAAACCGAGCAAAAACAAAAAGCCCCCCAATGGGGGCTTTTTTACTTTTGGTTACATGAATACTACTTCCCCCCGCTCATTTCTTTGCGTGTCTCACGAATGAATTCTGCAGCAGCCTCTTTGCCACCGAGGCCAAATGCGAGTCCGCCCGCGAGAGCAAGCATTGCTACAAATCCCGCGAAGATCGTGTACATATACTGTGGCGCAATGCCGAGCTGGGAGAGCGCGGTGAGGACCGCAAACATCCAGATAGCCCAACGCGTCATGGTGCCGAGCATCTCGGACACATGCGAGCCGACAGCCTTCGTCGCCCCCGAGACTATTCCACTCAAGAGGTCTGCTGCGATTGAAGCCACAAAAAGAATGACTGCCGCAACGATAACCTGTGGAATGTACGTGAGCACCTGTGACAAGTACACATTTACCTGCGAGAGGCCGAGAATGTCAAAAGCAGCGATGAGGAAGACGATGATAAAAAAGAGTTTTGCGAGCCATGCAAAAAATGCAGGCGCGTCGAGCGTGTATCCCGCCTTTTGGAGAAACTTATCGACTCCCGCTTTTGCAAGCCACTCGTCGGCCTTGACCGCAGAGACGAGCTGGTGCACCACGCGGCCCACCGCGACGCCAAAAATCCACCCAAGAATAATAAAAACAAGTGCCGCGAGTAACTTTGGGGTTGTTTCCGCAACTCCACCTGCGACATCGCGAAGCGAAGAGACGAGATTGGTTTGTAACATTTCGAGCATAAAAATGAGACTTAAAAAATAATTAATCTTTCAGAATAGTGTGATATTATCCTACAGTTTATTATACCAAGTAGTACAAAAATGTGTGGGAATGCAGTATGACCCTGTGGAAAACGATTGCATTGCGTGTGTGCAGGAGAAAATATGCCTCAACGACAACTTAAAATAAATTGAGTTTATTGAGTACCACCAGATGCGGGTAGTCGATGATGTCGCGGATGAATTTGTCGTAGATACCAAAGCGGTATTCGAAGTCGGTGGTCTCCATGAGGCCGTAGGTGAGCTCACGCCCGAGCTCGGCCTCGAGGCGGCGTAGCACCCCTTCGATAACGGGCTTCTTCATTTTGTCTCCCACGATGAGTACATCCACGCGAGACTCTACTTCATCAATAAAAATACCCGCAACAATGATGAGTTTGAGCTGTCCGCAGTTGCGGAAGCGCGCAGCCACATCTTCTTTGCCTAGGGCTATCTCGGTGACGAGCGAGCGGAGAGCGGCAAGATAGGGGAAGGTCGAGTCCATGCTGTAGCCAGCGACTTTGCGCTTCTCAAGTATGCCATTTTTTCCTGAAGCCTTTGGCTTCATTTTCACCACCGTGCGTGCTTTTATCAGCCCAATATCTTCGAACATGCGAATTTCTTTTTGGAGCGTCGCGCCGCTTATTTTACTGCGCTTCCCCATCTCCGTCTTGTCGAACACGTCCTCGGGGTTCATCAGGAAGAGCCGCATTAATTTGACGCGTGAAGGGCTACCGAAAAGTTTTGCGAGAATATCCATGAGATTCATTGTACTATGGCGCGCATGAGTGGCGCCATGATATTTTCCCCAGAAAACAAAAAAACCGCCTTGAAAAGGCAGTTTTGCAAGCGTGACTCAGCATTGCGCAGCAAAAAATAGTGGCAGCTGGTCGTTGTGTAGCATCGGGACGAATGCAGGAGAGACACACTTCCCAGAGGCGCTCCCAGGGCAGTTGTTCCCACGAAGGCGCACGGTGCACTCTATGCTCCCTGGAGTGAGGCTGCAGGGGAACTTTTGCAGTCGATACGCGGCAAGGGAAACGACGTTTGACGGCGAGGTCGGGTTTTCCAATATGCGCTCCTTCATACTCTCTGTACACACTCTAAAGCAAAGTTGCTGATTTGCAAGAAAAAACGGCACGTTGTGCCGCCTCATTTATTCGCTCCCCATCCCGACAACTTCTCGCTTTATGGCTACGAGCCAGTCTACCCAGCGTGAAATCGCAATTTCTCGGAGCACTGCGCCTTTGCCCCCTGCAGCAGATACAGCGAGTCGCTCGTCGAGGCCTCTAATCCACTCCGGCACAGAGAGACGCCACGCAGGAGTGAGTATGGGTATATTTTCCGGACCAAAAACATCGTCTCCGGATTTCCAGCCTGTCGCTTTAGCAACCTGTGCACAGAGCGCAGAGAGGAAGCAATCACCAGCTTCGCCATTCGGCCACCCAAGCGGCTCCTCGATCCAATACGCAAACTGCCGATGCAGCGCATCAGGAAGGCGGAAATATTCCACATACGGAATGAGGATCATCCCATTCAAGTCAACCAGCTTTTTCTGCTGCAGCTCGCTTATTGCAGAAAGAATTTTTTTACTCGGGGCAGACATGTTCACAACGCGCTCCCCGCTGACTATCTCGCCTTTGCCGTTCTTGCGTTCACAGAGATACACATGCATGACGTCTGGCGTTGTGCCGAGCAAGCGTTCCACATCTTGGACATACAGCATGCCCACGTTGTGTTCTCCCATATATGCACCAGCCTTATGCCGTGCCCAAATATCCTCCACTGCCTCTGCAAGGCTCATTCCCATCCATGGATGCAAGTATTCGCGGCGGAGCTCGGTACGCACCACTTCGCGCGCAGCTTCCTTGGAGGGGCAATTGGACCCATTACCCGTCATGACCATGGTGCGCCGCACAGGAAAGACTTCGAGCGTTGTCCACCGCCACTTGAGGTCGCAGGGGCACATTAGAGTCATCCACGAACCACCATCCTGCTCTTTGGACTCAGCATGTGATTGATGCATCAACACAACGGGGTGCCGTGGATTGTTTTCAAACTCACGCAGAGGCGTGAAGCAAATCTTGCGGTGACTTGCGAGTGTATTTAGCTTTTTTTGTGAAAGGGGCATTGTGCACCTCCTGTGTAATGAACATTATGCTGCGCTTCATGCTACTGCAAAATCTCTTTTGTGCAACAAAAAACCACATCGCGAGACATGGTTTTTTGAGTGCGGATCAACTACTTCAAATTGACCTTTCCGCCGACTTCCTCGATGCGCTTCTTGAGTGCCTCTGCTTCGTCCTTCTTCATGCCAGTCTTTAGCACAGAAGGAACACCGTCGACGAGATCCTTTGCCTCCTTGAGTCCAAGTGCGAGGACTTCCTTTACGATCTTGATGACCTGAATAGGGGTGGCTCCTCCCGCTGCGAGCTCGACGTCAAATGAGTCCTTCTCGTCTGCTGCGGGGCCTGCTGCGGGGCCTGCTGCGGCAACTGCGGCGGCGGCAGATACTCCCCACTTCTCCTCAAGCATCTTTACGAGCTCATGCAGCTCGATCAAGGTGAGCTTTTCTACTCCTGCCACAATGTCTTTGAACTTTGCGGGAACTTCTACTTTTACTTCTTCCATAATATCGTTGATTAGCTAGTTAATTATGCGAGTGCAGGTACTGCATCTGCGGGCACCTCGGGTACGTCCTCTACGACGGCTTTTGGGGCCTCTGG
>JAYTEB010000027.1:0-5458 GCA_043735605.1 Candidatus Lloydbacteria bacterium
CTCGAAACCGCTGAGCGCACAACGAAAGAAATGCTCAGGAAACTAGACGGCAAGAAACCAAAGGCGGTCATCATTATCAACTCAGTTTCGCGCAAAAAAATGCTCGGCCTTCACGCAGACGAAGAGATAGAGATTATACAAAGAGTATTTGGGCGTGACGTACCAATGATCGGCTTTTATACCTACGCACAGGTCGACAAGCAGGTCGAGAATAGCACCCCATTTCATAACGGCTCACTACTTATTTGGGCTCTCGCAGAGTAGATTCCTTGCTCATACGCACTCTTATCACATATCATTAGTATCGACGTACCATTTATGAAAAGCGAACATCACGGCGGAACAAAAATACAGTCGACGGGCTGGATCATCGACGCGAGGTGGTACTATGCCCCGCTTGCCTTTACGCTCGGACTAGTGGCGCGCGTGGATATCGCGTATGTCAATACAATCTGGATACTCGTCGGAGCGCTTTTGGTGGTGATGCTTTGTAACGGTGCTTTTTGGTATGCGCTGCGGAGGATAAAATCCGAAGCAACAGAGACCCGCACGGTGAATCTCCTCAACGTTGCACAAATAGGACTCGACCTCCTCTTCTTTTTCCTCGTGATGCTCCTTACGGGGGGCGGGGTAGGCAACATCGGACACTCATTTTTCTTCATGCCGATCGTCGTTTCTATGATTATCTTTGGCTTTAGGGGCGCACTCGCAGTGGCAGTAACCTCAGGACTTCTTGTTTTTCTTTCTGTGCTCGCTCACTCAGGAGTAATCACCGAGCTTCTCGACCCTAACACCAGTGTCGTTATCGACGCCAAGCTCTCACTCGCACTGGCGCAATCAGGAATTGTATTTTTGATTTACATCCTTACGGGTTTTTTTGGTGGCTACATTTCGCGCCTCGTACGCGCACGAGACGTACTTTTGCTCGAGCAGATCACCCGTGAGTCAGCTCAGGTGGCGCGCCTCGAAGATCTCACCCGTGAGTTTGACGAAAGCGCAAAGTTATTGGTGCGGCGCGACCTACAGCTCTCGAGTGCAAACGAGAAACTCACGCAGTTGGACAAAATGAAGTCCGAAATAATCTCAGTGGTGGCACATCAGCTGCGCACTCCGCTTTCCGCGATAAAGTGGACACTCAAAATGCTCCTCGACAAAGACGCAGGCGAGGTCAACGCGGAGCAGTCCGACTTGCTCGCAAAAGGATTTGCATCAAACGAACGCATGATAGCTCTTGTCAACGACATGCTTGAGGTCGACCGACTTGAGTCCGGAAGAATAAAATACAACTTTATTCCTCTACAATTTGAGGATCTCGTTCAGGCCATGATTCAAAGCCTCCTTCCTCTTGCGACACAAAAGAAAATCCGTATCGAGTTTACTTCTCCAAAGGATCTACTCCCAAAAATAAAAGTAGACCCCGACAAAATGCGTGACGTATTGCAAAATCTGATCGACAATGCTATTAAGTATACGAAAAGCGAGAGCACTGTTTTTGTTGGCGTCGCACTCGAAGGAGCTGACGAGCTTCATTTTTGGGTAAAAGATAGCGGTATCGGTATTCCTGATGAAGAAAAAGACAAGATTTTTTCTCGTTTTTACCGCGCAGATAACGCTATGCATACTGCTACTGAGGGTTCAGGTTTGGGCCTATTCATTGCGCAGAGTATCGTGAAACGCCATGCGGGGAGGGTTTGGTTTGAGAGTGTGCTGGATACTGGAACAACCTTCCACGTACTACTGCCCCTTAACTCATAGCGCACAATAGACTATAATGACCACACAATGACCATTACGCTTGGATTAGGGAGAAAAATACTTATAGTGACAGGCGACCAAAGTATCGTCACGCGCATCGTGGAGCAGATCTCTTCGTTGGGGCATGAGACCTTTGTCGCACACAATGAAGACATGGCGACAAGGGCAATATCGGAAATTCGCCCCGACATGATTATTCTCGATTTGAACATCGAAGGGGTGAACAGTTTCACGGTGTTTGAGTCGCTACGGAATAACTCCGACCAGAGCATCGCGATAACGCCGGTGATTATCGCAACAGAGGGTGGTGACCTCCTGCAGATTAGTCGTGCAATTAAATTGGGCGTGAAAGATTATTTTGTGAAAGGCACATTCGACGTTTCGCAGGTGGTGCAAAAAGTGAAAAAACATATCGACGAAATTTCCCCCCTACACGCAGCAGAGGGAGGAACTCAGTCACCCAAGACCACGGAAGCTACAGCAGCCCCCGTACCCAAGGTGCTCATTGTCGAAGACGACAAGTTCTTGCGTGACCTCGCCTCTCAGAAGCTGTCGAAAGAAAAACTCAACGTCATCAGTGCCGTAGACGGGGAGCAGGGTATCCTGGTTGCCGAAAGAGAGATCCCCGATGTTGTGCTCCTCGATATTCTCCTTCCTGGGATAGACGGTTTCGAAGTGCTCCGCCGTATTCGCGCAAACCCACTCCTCAACAACACGAAAGTCGCGATGCTCTCGAACTTTGGTCAACGCGAAGACATTGAGAAGGCACTCAAGATAGGCGCGAATCAATTCCTCGTAAAGGCAAATTATACCCTCGACGAGATTGTGGAGGAGGTGAAGAAGATGTTGGCACCCACGCAAGTAAAATAATTCAACTACATGTCTCAACACAAAAATATTTCAAATATTATCGCAAACATCGAAGCAAAGAATGTGGGAGAGACGGAGTTTCACCAAGCGGCGCGCGAGGTCCTAGAGACTATTTCCCCCTTTGTTGACGCGAACCCTCGCTATCAGGGTAGCGCGCTTCTCGAGCGACTCCTAGAGCCTGAGCGCGTCATCTCATTTCGTGTGGTGTGGGTAAACGACAGGGGTGAGGTGTGCGTGAACCGTGGCTATCGCGTACAATTTTCGAGCGCCATTGGGCCATACAAAGGAGGGCTGCGCTTTCATCCGTCGGTGAATCTTTCCATACTCAAATTTCTTGGCTTCGAACAAACTTTCAAAAATAGTCTCACGGGGTTGCCGCTCGGCGGAGGAAAGGGAGGTTCGGACTTCGACCCCAAGGGCAAGTCCGACGCCGAGGTCATGCGCTTCTGCCAATCATTTATGACGGAGCTTTATCGCCATGTGGGTGCTGACACCGATGTACCCGCGGGTGACATCGGCGTCGGTGGGCGTGAAATAGGCTTTTTGTTTGGACAATACAAACGCATTGCCAATAACTTTACTGGCGTACTTACCGGTAAGGGCTACGGGTGGGGAGGCTCTCTCATGCGCCCTGAAGCCACGGGCTATGGCGCGGTGTATTTTGCCCTCGAGATGCTCAAGGCGCGTGGTGAGACATTGTCGGGGAAGTCCATCATCATCTCAGGTTCTGGCAACGTCGCGCAGGGTGTGGCGGAAAAGGCACTCGCGCTTGGTGCAAAAATACTGACCATGTCTGACTCTGCGGGATACATTTATGACAAAGATGGAATAAATAAAGAAAAGCTCGCATTCATAAGTGAGCTCAAGAACGTACAGCGTGGGCGCATTAAGGACTATGCGACGAAGTATGGTGCGCGGTACGTCGAGGGGACTGCACCATGGGGAGAGCGCGCCGACCTTGCTTTCCCTTGTGCCACCCAAAACGAGCTCGACCTCTCGGGTGCCGAGCGGCTCATCGAAAATAAATTTATGGCAGTAATAGAGGGTGCAAACATGCCGACATCCATCGAGGCGACAAATGCTCTTCTTGCTGCGGGAGTACTTTTTGCCCCCGGAAAAGCATCCAACGCCGGAGGGGTTGCAACGTCGGGGCTCGAAATGTCTCAAAACAGCCAGCGCCTCTATTGGACCGCCAGCGAAGTCGATGCACGCTTACAAGAAATCATGCAGACCATCCATGCGACATGTGTAGAGTACGGGACCGAAGAGGGCTCTAAATCAACCAACTACGTCAAAGGTGCCAACATCGGCGGCTTCGTCCGTGTTGCCGACGCTATGCTCGCACAGGGCACCGTATAACCCCCGCAATTTCAAGGTAAGGGGTTTTGTGTTTTGAAAAAAGTGTGTTAGTATTGCCCCACAAATATGGCTGACACAAAGAAAAAATTTGAGGGACATGACAAGATCATCGTGCGTGGTGCGCGCACGCACAACCTCAAAAATATTACCGTCGAAATGCCACGCAACAAAATGGTGGTCTTCACGGGGCTCTCAGGCTCGGGGAAGTCCTCGCTCGCTTTCGACACTATTTTTGCCGAAGGGCAGAGGCGCTATGTGGAGTCGCTCTCTGCATATGCGCGGCAATTTTTAAACACCATGCAGAAGCCAGACGTCGATGAGATAGTGGGGCTTTCCCCAGCAATCTCCATCGACCAAAAGTCGCATTCGTCCAACCCTCGCTCGACGGTTGCTACTATTACCGAGATCAACGACTATCTGCGCGTACTCTTTGCACGCATAGGTATTCCTCACTGCCTTACTTGCGGCAAGCCCATTAAGCGACTGACCAACGAGGAAATAATGAACTTTATCATCGAGAAGGTGGGTGAGGTTGGGAAGCACGCGCCCAAAGACCTCGTCCTTGGCGTGGCGTACTCGACGCTCAGGGTGGGTATCTACGCCCCCGTGGTACGTGGACGCAAAGGCGAATACTATCAGCTGCTCTACGACTTTCTTTCCAAGGGGTACATCAAAGCCCGTATCGACGGCAAGCAGAAAAGCTTGCGCGAGCAAATAGTGCTTTCGAAGCAAAAGAAGCATGATATCGACATACTCGTCGACGAATTTTTTGTCTCTGAATTTAGTGACAACGTGCAGGGTGTGCGGGAGCGCCTCGCCGAGGCGGTGGAGCGTGCACTCGAGGAGACAGACGGCCTCGTGCGGCTGGTGATAGGCGAAGACGAAACACTCATGTCTGCGAAATTCGCTTGCCCGGATGACGGATTCTCATACCCCGAAGTCGAGCCACGACTCTTTTCTTTTAACTCCCCAGCAGGGGCGTGCCAAGCGTGTAATGGACTCGGGACGAAGCACTTCTTTGGCGACGAGCCTTGTGACACGTGCCATGGAGCGAGGCTGCGCGCAGAGGCACTGCATGTGCGCATCGGAGCGACGCTGACAAAAAAATCAAAAGAAAAGTCTGCGACCACCACACTTGAACAGGGGAAAAATATCGTCGAGGTGACCAACATGTCTATTGAGGATGCGACAACGTATTTCGAGACCCTTAAGCTCACGCCCACCGAACAGGAGATTTCGAGTGTGGTCATCAAGGAAATACAGTCTCGACTACTTTTCATGCGTGACGTGGGTATAGGGTACCTCACACTCGGCCGCCGCGCCAACACACTCTCGGGTGGGGAGGCACAGCGCATCCGCCTTGCGTCCCAGCTCGGTTCGCGGCTCGTGGGCGCACTGTATGTGCTCGACGAGCCCACCATCGGCTTGCATCAAAAAGATAACGACCGACTTATCAAGACGCTCCGCGAGCTCT